>CAIXME010000478.1 GCA_903920425.1 uncultured Pirellula sp.
CTAAAGAGACGCGTTGCTGGATAGAAGTCTTTCGTTTCTATCTCGGTTGCGGTGCTACGATCCTCGCGTGAATCCGATTTGCCGCTGTCGGTATTGCGCAGTGTATTGGAGGCAGTCGATGTTTCCGTGTCAGTATCATCCTGCTGTTGGGGTGGAACACTCGACGATGCGTTTGATTGGCTGCTGGCGGTCACGACGATCTGTCTACGCCGCAAGATCTTTGATACGGACTCCTTCGTCTCAAGTATCGCTGCGTCAGGTCCCAGTTCCTGACGTATTTGCCCAATCGCTTCTTGTAGCGTTTTACATCGAAAGGTCTTGATGCGTATGGGGGCTGTTATGATCGAGGCTCCGTCCTTCGAGTACCATTCTGCTATTGATCGCTGACCATCGCAACGGATTCAACGCTCGTGTCCTTAGAGATCTCGTTATAGCTGAGGATGCGCAAGTCAGGCAGGTTTTCTTGTGTAATTTGTCGGAGTGCGACGCGAATCTTCGGGCTTACCAGTACGCAACGGGGTTTGGACAGCTGATCCAACTTCTTGACTTGATCTGCAATGCGAACGCACGTTTTGTTGATGGCGTCTGGGGACATTCTAATGAATATGCCTCGTTCGGTTTGTTCGCTGCCGGCTGCAATACGGTCCTCCATCGCGGGATCGAGGGTGACCACTCGCAAAACACCTGCTGGATCGCGATAACGATGCGAGATGGTTCGAGCCAATCGATGCCGTACGTACTCGGTGAGCCAGATTGGATCTTTGATGCGATGCGCGAAATCGCCCAGCGTTTCAAAGATGGTGCTTAGCTGGCGAATCGGGATGTCTTCACGGAGCAGGTTCTGCAAAACCTGTTGCACTTCGGCAAGCTTCATCGTTCCCGGCACGAGCTCTTCTACGATGGTCGCGGAAGTCTTCTTTAACTGATCGACGAGCTGTTTCGCGACTTCTCTGGTCAACAGTTCATCCGCATGCTTTCTCGCCGTTTCTTGAACGTGCGTTGCCAATACCGCACCGCATTCGACCACTTGATAGCCGTAGATTTCTGCTTGCTGGCGGTTGCGAGGTTCGATCCAAAATGCACGTTTGCCAAACGCTGGGTCGACGGTTTCGTCCCCTTGGATCGGACCTACGGTGAGCCCTGAGTCGATCGCTAGCAATCGGTCTGGTCGGAGCGTGCCAAAGGCGATGCGATTGCCTGCCATCTCGAGTTCGTACGAGTACTCGGGCAAGCTCATGCGGTCTTTGATGCGAACCATTGGGAGCAAGATCCCCATTTCGCTAGCTAGCGTGGCTCGCACGGTCGAGATGCGCTTCATCAGATCGCCGCCGCGATTTGGGTCGGCCAATATGATCAGTTTCGCGCCTAACTCTAGCCGTAGTGGATCGACTTCTAGATAGTCTTCTACCTTCTTTTCCGGTGGAGCCTTTTTGAGCGTGTCGGCTTCTTGGCTTTTGCGTTGCGCCTGCTGATCGGTTTGTCTCTTTTGCCTTTGCATGAGCAGCGCCAGACCGATGCATCCTCCGCCCATCGTGATCATCGGCATGGTCGGCAGCTGGGTGAACGTCAGCATGAGCAAGAAGATACCCGAAACGATCAACGCTTGCGGACGCGAAAAAATCTGACGCAAGAATTCGCCGGAGAACTCGGACTTTTGCGTGCTCCGTGTGGTTAGCAACGCTGCGGCCAACGAGATTAAGAACGCGGGGACTTGGCTAACCAATCCGTCGCCGATCGTCAGCTTCGCGTAGACTTGGCCCGCTTCGTATAGCGTCATCCCGGCGTACATGTATCCCATGTACAACCCACCCACTAAATTAAGAAGTGTGATTGCGATACCGGCGATGGCATCTCCTCGCACGAATTTACTAGCACCGTCCATCGAACCGTAGAAGTCTGCTTGTCGCGTGATTTCTTCGCGGCGTTTTTGTGCTTCCTTTTCGTCGATGGCACCTGCACTCAAGTCAGCGTCGATCGCCATTTGGCGACCAGGCATACCGTCCAAAGCAAATCGTGCGGCTACTTCGCCGATTCGCGTTGCACCTTTGGTGATAACGATAAAGTTGATCAAGAAGATGATGATGAACAGGATGATTCCCACTTCGAGCGAATCACCGGAAACGAATTCACCGAACGCTTGAATCACACCACCCGCTGCCTCGATCCCCTCGGTTCCGGTGCGCGTCAAAATGAGCCGCGTGGTCGCTAGATTGAGCACAAGCCTAGAGAGGGTTGTGGCCACAAGCATGGCGGGGAAAATGTTGAATTCGAGGGGTGCTTCGATGTAGATCGTGGTCAAAAGGATCACGACAGCGATGCCAATGTTCGCCGACAACAGGATATCGAGCAGTGCGGGCGGAAGTGGAACTAGGATAACAACCAGACAACCGATGATGCCAATTGGCACAATCGCGTGTCGGTGTCGAAAAAAGATTCGCGTCCAAAAATCCATTCAACCCATCCCTGGCATGAGAACTTGAGAAAATCTCGCAAAGTATCCGGAAAAGTACCCGGGTTTCTTCCAGGATGTCTATATCGTTTTTCGAAACGGGACGATAATGTTGTCGATATCAGGTCCCAAAACGGATTTGGGATCCAATACTTGCATTGACAGCATTGACTTCTACCATCACGTCGGCGAATGGCTTCAAACGAATCGCCTCAATCCATTCAGTACCCAGTACTCGCTCCTCGCTTTTGGCACGGAATGCCATCGCATGTGTGGATGAGTCAACTCGCAAAGAATGGATTTCGAGTTTCCTTATCTAGGATGCACATTGCACTAGGCGTTACCTCGTTTATGCCTTGGTCGGACCTGCTGACGCTAACGCAGCATCTTCTGTACGGTAAAGCTATTGCAAAAACCGAACTGGCCGGACCACCGTTGTTTGTGCTGGGGCATTGGCGCAGCGGCACCACGTTGTTGCATGAATTGCTGGGGCTCGACACTCGGTTTGCTTCTCCCAGTACCTACGAGTGCTTTGCCCCAAGCCATTTTTTGATTACCGAATCGATGGTGACCAAGTACGGCAATTGGCTCATTCCGAATCGCCGCCCCATGGACAACATGAAAGCGGGGTGGTCGCTGCCTCAAGAGGATGAATTTGCGTTGATGAATCTCGGAGCTGCGACTCCTTATTTGAGGCTACTGTTTCCGTGCAACGAGTTCCCTTGCCAAAACACGTTGGCTTCGGATGGATTTACAGCCGAGGAACTGGAGCGTTGGAAGTTTTTGTTTGACTGGTTTCTTAGAGCGCTCACCTACAAAAATCGCAAGCCACTCATTTTAAAGAGCCCGCCTCACACCGGACGGTTGGGCATCCTCAAGGCGATGTATCCAGACGCAAAGTTCGTGCATATCGTGCGCGATCCTCGCAAGTTGTTTCCGTCCACGATGAAACTATGGAACTCGTTGGACCAAGTGCAGTCGTTGCAAGTCGGCGAGTATCAGACTCGACTCAAATCGTTTGTGTTCGACTCGCTCAATACGATGTATCGTTCGTACGAAAAAGATCGTGTCGGCATTCCTAGCGAGCAATTGATCGACGTGCGTTACGAACAACTGGCGAAAGATCCCGTTGGCGTTGTGGAAAAGATATACCAGCAATTGGATCTGGGTGGTTTCGAGGCTATTGAGCCGCTGCTGCAAGAACGCAAACAGCAAGAGAAAGAATACAAGACGAATCGATTCAGCGACAACGCCGACGAGGAGTCTGAGATATTAACGCAGTGGCATGACTACGCCCATCGCTACGGGTACGTTTGATTCCGATGTTGAGCTCATTGCCCATCGATGGATTCCTGGATTCTATTTGCGATGCCGTTGCTCGTAATCCGATCACGATAGTCGAGGCTCCACCCGGGACCGGAAAAACAACCCGTGTTGCTCCTGCATTGATGGCACGGCAGTTGGCTGGAAGTGACCTGGTGTATTTGGTCCAGCCGCGACGACTCGCTGCAAAATCAGTAGCAACTCGACTCGCATGGGAACGCGGATGTCGAGTTGGAGACGAAATTGGCTACCAAGTTCGATTCGATTCTCAAGTAACCAGTCGAACGCAGTTGATCGTTGCTACCGAAGGGGTGCTGTTGCGTAAGCTCCACGAGGACGTGACCATCTCCGACACCAAGATCTTGCTACTCGATGAGTTTCACGAGCGTTCGCTTAATTCTGATCTGTTGCTTGGCATGCTGCGGCGTGTGCAATCGGCTATTCGCGACGATCTGAAATTGGTCATCATGTCCGCCACCATCGAGTCCGAACTGCTGCAGAGCCAGTTGGGTGGTTGTCCGGTGATTCGAGTTCCCTCGCCGCAATATCCTGTTTCGATTCACTACCGGCCGCCAAAGCTACGCGAGCGTACGGTCGATCTCATGGTCGCTACCTTGACCGAGATCGTGCCTCGCCATGATGGCGATGTGTTGGCATTTTTGCCGGGAGCTGGCGAGATAAATCGGTGCCAAGAAGCTTTAAACCGATCCTCGCTCGCGCGCGATTGCAACATCGTGCCTCTGTACGGATCCATGTCGCTGGCCGATCAATCGCGAGCCATCGAAACAGGGCCGAAACGCAAGATCGTACTCGCAACCAACGTTGCTGAAACCTCGCTGACCATCGAGGGGGTTCGAGTCGTGGTGGACAGTGGGCTTGCACGCGTACTGAGATACTCGCCCGATGTTGGATTGGACAAGCTAACGTTGGAGTCGATCAGTCAAGCCTCCGCAACCCAGCGAACAGGCCGAGCAGGCCGCGTTGCTCCAGGTGTTTGTTATCGGTTGTGGGCCGAAGTCGCAGACCGGTCCCGAGCATCGTTTCTCGAGCCCGAAATCCGGCGAACCGATATCGTCTCTGCTACGCTCCAGCTTTACGCTTGGGGTGAAGGGGAAAGCGACGACTTTCCTTGGTTAGAACCGCCACGAGCCGAGTCGCTGGAGCGTTCCAGGAGCTTACTCCGTCAGCTTGGTGCCATCGAGGATGGAAAAATCACTGAAGTCGGCATGTTGATGTCGGGGATGCCAACGCATCCTCGGTTGGCGAGGATGATCATTGCTGGATTTGAGCGAGGTTGCCTGGCTAGAGTTTGCCTATTGGCTTCCTTGCTTTCGGAGCGTGATCCGTTTGATAGTCCGGGTGGCTTTGATTCTCGCCAATCAGGAACCATGCAGTCGAGAATGACCAGACGATGGGATAGCGATTGTTTAGAACGGCTGGCTGCGATCGAGGATTTTCTCGATGGTCGATCGCAGGAGAGCGTATTCGGAACACTGAATCGCAATGCGGTGCGAACCATTGTTGCAAGTGCCGATCAATTGCGTGAACAAACCGCAGAATCGCTGAAACGATCCAACGTAAAGAAGATCGAGGCTATAAGCGACGAAGACCAGGCGGTGATGCAGTCGATCTTGTTTGGTTTTTCGGATAGGCTTGCCAAGAGACGCAACGCAGGGAGGCCCAACGGCTTGATGGTCGGTGGCAAAGGTGTATGCCTAGCACCTCAAAGCGGTGTTACTGAGGCCGACCTATTTCTATGCGTAGATATCGAGACAGGGCCAGGCGATGCCGTTGTGCGCCAAGCTAGTCGCGTCGAGTTGGATTGGTTACCAAGTTCTCAGCTAGTCGAAAAAGATGAGCTGTTCTTTCATCCCAGCCAAAAGCAAGTGGTAGCACGGCGTCGCATGCTCTGGAACGACCTCGTTCTCAGTGAAAACCCAACTAGTATTCGAGACGAAGATCAATGCGCTGAACTGCTGTGGCAAGCAGCGATCAAGAATTGGGACCAAGCGTTCCCGCAAGATGGCGAGCGCGTTGGTGGACTCATCGAGAGAGTCAATTGCCTAAGGACTTGGATTCCCGAACTGGAGTTGCCCGAGTTGGGCCAAGCTCTCTTTCAGGAAGTTGCCAGAGATTTGTGCCGCTCTCGACGCTCGCTGAACGAACTGAGAGATGCACCTTGGCTAGATTGGATTCAAACTCGCTTTACCAACGAGCAGTGGCAAGCGATTGAACGCGAGGCACCCGCAAAGATCCAGGTACCGAGCGGCAGCTGGATCAAAATCCAGTACGAGCTGGGCAAACCGCCGATTGTGGCGGTCAAGATACAAGAAGTGTTTTCCTGGAGGACCACACCCCGCATCGCTATGGGGCGAGTTGCGATCCTTTTGCACCTGCTGTCACCCAACATGCGTCCACAGCAGATAACCGACGATTTGAGCTCGTTCTGGGCGAACGGGTACCCCATCGTAAAGAAGGAGCTAAAGCGTCGCTACCCAAAGCACTCGTGGCCCGATGATCCGACCACAGCACTGCCTGGACGCCGCTAAGATTTAGCTCGCTGAGAAGATGAAGCTCTCTGCCGGCTAGCGGGCAGAGACTTCGTTCAATACAGACTCAAATGCATCGCAGCAAATCTGCTTGTCATAGAGCCGCATGGCGAGGGCCCGACCGCGAAGTCCCATCTCAGTTAGAGCATGGCGAGACAGCGTCTGCGCCTCGTTGATGGCCTTTGCAATGCCCGCTTGATCACCGGGAGCAACGGTCCATCCGAGGTTCTCTTGAGAGACCAACCGCCACACCGCGTTATCCTTCGGAACAATAGCGAGCACCGGAGTGCCGCTGGCGAAGATACCGTACAGTTTGCTCGGAGCTAGACAGCCTGTAATCGACTGATCCATGGAAACGACATGCAAGTCAGCAGCAGACAAGCTTGCAGCGAGTTGATCGCGAGGTTGATAGTCAAGGAATCGAACATTGGATTGCTCGGTCGCTTGCTTTTCTAGTGAAATCCGTTTGGCGCCATTCCCCACGAGCATCAGCAACGCGCTCGATTGGATTTCCGGACGCTTCATCGCATCGATCAAGACCTCAAGCCGCTGGGTCATACCCATGTTGCCGGAATGCATGACAACAAATCGATCGTCAACGCCGTTCGTTTTGCGAAACGCGTTGTTTTCTTTGACAGGTTTTACCGTGTTGCAATCCATCCAGTTGGCAACGATACGCAACCGATCTTTCGGTAGCCCCCAGCCAACCAACCTATCTCGCATGTCTTCGTCCAACACGACGATGCAATCGGCCGCGAGATACGCTTGCTTGAGTCGATGACGAAGGAACTGAATTGGCCAGCTATTTTTTGTGACGCCCAGCGCAACCGCAACGTCTGGATAGATGTCTTGCAAGTAATAGACGATTCGAGCTTGGTGGCGACGCACCATCGGTGCCACGACTAATGGGAGCAAGAATGGATCCGTTTCACAAACGACGGTATGCCGATCGCCACTTACCTCGGAACGCTTTAGGATTGCTCTACCTGCTGAGTTACCCCATTTGCGAACTGCCAGCGTAAATGAAATCAAGCTCCTGATCCGGGCAAATCGCTGGTGTTTGGGAAGCTGTTTATGTTCGAGTCGATGGATGTTGACTCCGTTGCGGTTTTGAACACCTGAGGTGACAAAGGACTCCGAATCCGCAGCCCAATTCGGTTGCCCCACGACAGCGGAGACGTCCCATCGTGGAGACAAATGCTCGCACAATTCCGTCAGCAATTGGCCAGTAGCCTCGCTATCAGGCCAGTAGCAACGATTGATAAAGGTGATGGATTTCAAAGTGTCACTGAGGGGGCAGTTGGATCGGGGGTCCGCTTTAGGACGGTGGAGTTGCGTTTTCGCGTTGGCGAGCACGCAGTTCCTGAATCGCGTTTTTTATCTCGACGTTGGCGGGCAGTTGTTCACTCATTTTCTCGTAACATTGGATAGCTTGATCCAGTTCCTGTTGATCGCTGTGCAAACTACCACGGATCGACCAAGCTGACAAAACACTTGGGAAATGATCCGTAATGGTTCGCAAGTAGTCGATGGCAACCGCACGCTCCAGCTTCTTTTCTCTGAGTAGTGTATCTACAATCCGCATAGCGAAAATGGCATGGGACGATGAGGTGCTGGCGAAGCTCGAAAAGTCTTGAAGTCGCGTCTCGCTCGTGGTTTGCTCCTCAGGGGAAATCGAATCAATCAACTTTCCAATTAGATTGGTGGTGTCCGCATGAAGTTCCGGGACGAGAATGCGCAAGAATTCGTTCTCGCGATTGGCGGATGCGATTTGCAGGATAAGCCTACTAAGTTCATTTGACTCAGGATCAAGCTGGATAGCGAGGTCGATCAACTGGGCTGATGGTATCGATTCGAATTCCGTCTGGAAGCTTGTCTGGATCGAGTTGGCGACTGCCGCGCGCACACAGGCCATTGCAGAATGCTTGCGAAGCAGCGACTGGTCCTTGGTGGAAAGCTTTGGTAAACGCTTGCTCAGAAACACTTGGGATTCTTTGAGATTACTGCTCCTCAAAAGGCATTGGAGCATGGCCGCGAGTTCTTCGGGACGCTGGTAGTCTCGCTCCCCTTTGGACCAGTAGTTCTGAACTGATTCCCAAGCGAGGGACTTGGCCTGTTTGGTATCGACCATGAATTTCATTTCGGCGATCCAAGCACGATCTAGTGTCGATGTTATTCGACTCGCATCTAGCATTCGAGACGCGGCGACTGCCAATTCTTGCCGATCCTTGGCGGAACGACTCGTATCTAGATTTACTGAACGCAGGTAATTTATCTTTGCTCGAAGGCGAGTCGTTTGATCCTGATTGTCCGGAGCGCTGGTTGCTTTCGCGAGCATCTCGTCAGCGATATTTAGTGCGTCGCTGGATAGTTCGATCGCTTGATTGAACTGGTTCGACACAAGCCAAAGGGCTGCACTCGATGCGTTCTCGCTCTGCTTGGACTGAATGGAGATCATGAGTTCTTTGGCTTTGTCTCTTTCTGCAGCAGAGCGGGCCAAAAGTTCATCGATATCCCGCTCGCTACCGCGAGGTGCTTGATGGGCCGAATGCAGAAAGAGCTCGGAGAGCATCTCAGAAACGATCGCAGCTTGGTAACGGAATTGATCGTTGGATGGATTGAGAACTTGCAGTCGCCTGAGACAAAGATGAATCTGTTCTAAGAGCGATTGGTCGGTCGACGCGCTCCACGCTTCTATCGCATTTTCGTCAACGGCGCTGTCATTGGAACGATCTTCTCTCGTTTGGAGAATCGCCAGGTATTCGTCTACCGATGGTGTGTTGGTCGTGGAGAAACCCAATTTGAGAAAGTTGTCTTGGCAGATTTTGGCGTAGTGAGCTGGAATACCAGGTTCTACTGCCAAGAGGCCATAGGCAGCGATCAATATGGTAAACGCGATAACGGATAACGCGAGGATCCCTGATTTCCAATCGGGAGCCGCGGGGCGTTGATCGTTAGGTGCTTTGACTGGAGGCATCGCGTTGTCGCTAAGCAGTTTGTCTTCAGGCACGTTGTCGCTGGGCATGCTGCTCATTTGGACTCAAGCTGCAGAAAGCTTTTGCGAACCGTAGGGATGGCGACTCGTAGCGCTCCTTCGATCTCGCTTCGAGTTTCCGGAGTCAATGGAGTCGACGAGCGGAACAGTGCTTGAACTTGATAGGTCACAGGTTCCAGAATCGTTTGTTCCAGTCGTTCGAGGCCGCGGATCCCTTGCCCTTCGCTTTTAACCGGCGAACCGTCGAGCTGGAACATCGCAAACATCAGGAATGCGTGGTTGCCTTCGGCGTTGACAAACTCGGTCGAATGCACGAACGCGGATGATGAGTCGGCATCCGAAATACCCTTCATTTCGAATCGGTCCAACGGAGCGCAAGCTGTCCAGCCGGCACCTTGATAGCAGACATTGAGCGGGTGGAATCCACGGAACGGAAAGTCAGCAGAGATGGTCAGCTGTCCACCGTAACCGCCGTACTCCCAAATGTGCGAGTACTGGCCGAAAGCGCTATCGCGATTTCGCTCCTCGACGTGGAACCCTTGCAATCGTGCGTTGCCAATCTGCTTTGGCAGTTGGCTTTTCTCTGAGAGCTGTGCCAGCATCTCTTCATCAAATCGAGGCAGCCGGTGAATCGTTCGTGTGGCTAATGCAAACATGGAATAGCCTCCGATCGCGATGAGAGCAAAGGCATAGATTCCAACCGCCGCGAATCTTGCCTTGCTTGGCAGGAGGCTTGCATTTTGTGAGCCAGTGGCGGATGTCGAAGCTGGATCGGTTTCAGCAGGGTCGTTTCCTGCGTTGGAGCCAAAGAGGTATCCGGCAAATTGGAGAAAGGAAAAATCCGCAGCAAAGGCAGCTACGAAC
>CAIXME010000479.1 GCA_903920425.1 uncultured Pirellula sp.
ACCCCAGCAGATCGTATTGGTAAATCGGACTCAAGCGCTGTTGACCCGTGGACCTATTATCGAGGCACAACTCGAGCGTTAGGCGCTGTTCAAGCAGTTTTTGGGACTGGGACAGCGGTTATCAACGGAGCGGCTTGCCCTGTAACTTATGGCGCAGGATGCTTTGTCGCGGTCTTTGCGGCAGACCAAGGCGTTGCTGGATTCAGGACTTTAATGTCGGGCGAATTCACCGATTCGCTCGTAAAGTCGAGTAGTACGGATCTGGCACGCTATTTTGGGGCGAGCGAGAAAAACGCAGATCGAATTGGTGCTGTGGCTGACCTGGCAACGGGTCTAGTTGGTGGGTTCGTGGACGATGCAATCCGATCCGGCGGTAAATACGCAGCGGCGGCAGGGGCAAACTATGCCGATGATATTGCCAAAGCAGCAGCCAAATCGGCTGCATGGAGATTGGGTGCCAAGCATGCTGGAGCACGGCTTGTCGTTCAGAGTGGCGGCGCGATAGCTGGCGCGGCGATCGGCGGATTCTCGAGCGGGGATGGTTCATTCAATGTCGATGCGGCATTATTGGGTGCTGGGTATGGTTCCGCCGTGGGTGGGCTTGTTGGTTCATTCGCAGTGGCATGCTTCACTGCTGGAACGCCATTGGTTGTCGACAAGGAAGGAAATAGCCGCCCGATTGACGAGATCGAAGTGGGTGACTTTGTATTGGCTCGCAGCGAGTTCGATCCGGTCGGCCCGCTGGAGCTAAAACGCGTTGAAGAAAAGTTCGTTCGAACCGCGGTCGTGATGGAGTTGTTGGTTAATGGGCAATCGATAAAAACGACGGCTGAACACCCATTCTTCGTTCCTGCCCATGGGAAGTTCGTTGCCGCCGGAGACTTGCAGGTCGGTGAGCAGCTGGTTGGTCACGACGGGAAATTGGTCGAGATCGAATCGATTGTCTCAACAGACGAAGTTACTACGGTCTACAACCTCCGAGTCGCCGATTTCCACACGTATTTTGTGGGTGGGGGACTATGGGGCTGGGATGTTTGGGTTCATAATGCCGACTATCGGCTTAACTCACTCTCTTTAAAGCAGAAAATTCAATACTTAAGTGATCAAGGAGTTGCTGGCGCTGATGAACTTCTTGCCAAATTGAATTCTTCCGCTAAAAACGTAAGACAAGGTGCTTTGTTTCAAGCGAAACGCGCGGTGAACTACTACCTCGCAGGCAAGCTTGATTCAATCGAGCATGGCGTCAACGGCGGCAATGTTGACTTGTTCCTTAAGACTGGAATGCAGGTTGAAAACAAGTCATGGTGGAAATGGAACGAACTTGGTAGATCGCTTCAGTCAAAGCGTCTTGACGCGATTGAGGCCCAAGTAGGACGATACCTTAGCACACCTGGAACTAGATTAAGAGTTGAGTTTAATACCCAAATATTCGGCGATGTAGAAGCTCTTCTGAAGCATCTACGCGCAACCACCTACGGAAGTCGATTGAGTTGGAAAGTGATCTAATCCTTTATGGCAATATGTGACAACATCATTGGTATTGAAACGACGATTTGCAATTGCGAGCGAATTAGGTCCCCTCAGGATCTCCTCGAATTCAGTAGGGCAAGCGGGATGCGGTTCATCGATCCACGTCCGGGTAATGCAGACCGCGTTGATAAGAATCCTAAATCCAAGTTCACTGAGGATGGATCTGTATATCCGATTCCTTTACATTTTACTTTTCAGGAGCTTGGTCGAGACACTCGGGCGATGTCCGCAGGCTGGCAGCTTGCTGTCGCCAACTTGAGATACCACGCAGCCCAGCGTGCCATCTGCATTTTTCAAGTGAATTCACCAAACTCCGAATACCTTCAAGAAATGGTTCACGGCCAATTGGCGTTGCTACGTATTCTTGCTCCAGCAATAGGTGCTACATACGGTTGGATTGACGTACCAAGCGATAACGCTTTGCCGCGGGTGATCTCGAAATTTAGTGAAGTGAAAAACTGGTTTTACGCAAACATGTTTGGACCAGGCATTGTTCAAGATGCACCACAGTCCTTTTTCGACAATCTGCCACTTTATGAGAAAACCACAGTTAAAGACGGAGGTATTTTGGTCCGCTCTTCAAAAACCATTGCTGAATGGTATGAATCCCCCAAACACGAGTTAGCTGTCTATCTTGCAAAACACGCTCCTTGGATTTCGATTCATCAGGGTATTTGATCCCGTCTATTGGCATTCGGCCAGCCGGTGCCACCCACGAATGACACTGTAAGCCTAGGGTGATTGCGCGAGCATTCTAGCGGCTTGTTGGGGCTTAACCAGATTCCACCTACGACGCTATGGGGGGGATGCTCCAGGCCAGCGATGACGCTTCCACGGTAGGCTGGTTTTATGCAGACGGACAACTGAAGCAAGAATCCGTGAATTTGCCATCGAACATATCCGCTCAATTTGTCAGCCATTATCTAGGCGCCGAACTTAGAGAAGTGACGACCCAAGTCATGGGTCAAACGGATTCCACGCTTTCTTACTCCTGGACTGCGGACGGTCTATTGGCCCAGATCCAGCAGACTGGCTCCAACGTCTCTACCAAGAGCGTTAAGTACACTTACGACGATGCGCAACGTCGGACTAAAGTCGAACGCTTCTCGGACGTCAATAACGCCAACCCCGTTTTCCAAACGGTTACTGTCTATGCATCCGCGGCAGGCACGACCGTTCAAAATAAAGGGAACAAGGGCCGCATTGAAACGA
>CAIXME010000480.1 GCA_903920425.1 uncultured Pirellula sp.
CAACAACGTGGCTCTGACAGCCAATGTGATGTCCTTTGAGCTGGTGCCGACTCCCAGTGTTCCACCGATCGCGTCTTCCGATATTGCTACTGCGATCGAGGCCGGCGGCAAGCACAACACCGAGGGAGGCGTTAACCCCAAGGGAAACGTGTTGTTAAACGATTCTGACGCGAATCCTGGTGACCCTATCCGAGTTTACGGGGTGGTGGGAGGAGAAATGGCTTGGGCTAGTGGGGGAGTTGGGTCTGTGGTACTCGGGACTTATGGCTCCATCGTCATGAGGCCAAGCGGTGAGTATGAGTACACGGTCGATAACACGAATGCCACGGTGCAAGCATTACGGTGGCCGTCCAGTTCGTTGAAGGATGTTTTTACGTACACCGTTCAAGACGCGTCGGGGCTCACCAGTTCGACACAGTTGAGCATCTCCATTTTTGGCAGCAACGATGCGCCGACCATTATTAGCAATGGTGGAGGCTCCATCGCGACAGTCTATGTCCCCTACAAAACGACAGCGATCACTACTGTTCAAGCTCGCGATGTCGACTCGCCAGCATTGACTTACTCCTTCATTCAAAGCCGTGATGCCACGAGATTTCAGCTCAACTCTCGCACGGGCGAACTACGCTTTGCGGATTTTCCTCCATCCGGGCCACCTGCATTGGCAGGTCGACAGGAAGGCTATAAAGTTCCATTGCGAGTGTCGGATGGCAATCTTTATTCCGAGCAGCTAATCGAAGTCATGCTGACCGTCCCGCCAATCCACTTGCAGGATATTCGTCTGGAACGGGACACCGGGGATAGTACCGATGGTTTGACTGCCGATCCTCGAATTCGGTTTAGCACCATGGGGCAGTGGCAGGCGCTGGTTGTCGAGTTTGATCATGACGGGGACGGAGTGCCTAATGGATCGATGAATATCGCTAGCAACGGTCCCGCTGTTTACGATCCACGAACCACGGATCCAGCGTTTTCTCAAAGGCATGGTGCAATCGAGCTAGGGCTTCGAACGGTTGCTACAGATCTGAATGGGAACGTGAGGGTCAGTTCGTGGCTACCAACTGCATTTTCGCAGAGTCCGATCGACGCGTCTTTTGGGAACGGTTCGCTTGGGCTCGAGAGTTCCGCGGTTTTCAGTGACCGAATGGACAGTACGCTGATACGGAATGTGAAGCTGCGAAATGATTCGGATGGACCCATCACGATAGAAGCTGCTTCCGTACCAGTCGGATTCAAGATCGACACGTCGGCATTCCCTGCAACGTTGATGCCTGGCGATTACTTGTATGTAAACACTAGCTTTGAAAGTAAAACGAATGCATCGGGGAAACTAGTGGTTCGTTTAAGAGATGAATCGTCCGAACGTCCTCTCTTTAACGTAATCGGCCAGCGAGAGTATCCCAACAACGGAACTCCTATCAACGGATCGGGAGATATCAAGCCAACCGAAAAGAGTTCAGCACATTTCAAGGGAGATGGGAATGCTCAAGATTCTGTTGCTGCGAATCACGGAATGCCCATCGGGACGGTTGCCTTCGCTCCAGGAATGGAGAGCAGCGCATTTGATTTCGATGGTGTCGAAGATGAAATCAAGCTCCCACAAGCCATTTGGCTGATCAACAATTCGGCGAGAACATACTCCTTTTGGTTTAAGGTTGTAGACCAGGGATACAACCGAAATCTCTTGGCGCAGCAATTTGCTAATGGTAATGGCTGGGGGTTGCAACTGGATGCGACGAATCGCTTGACGTTACGTGTCAACACTACAAGCCTCGTTAATCAAGTACCATTCCAGCAAAAGATACCGCTTGGCTGGCATTTCGTTAGCTTGACGCTCAATGATGTCGCCAAGCAGGTCTCTGTTCAGCTTGATTCTTTAGAACTGGCAGGGGCCGCTTACGTTGGCGGGCTAGATAGTATTGAAGAAGGGTTCATGATCGTTGGGGGCGCGGCCATGGGAGCATCTCGCTTTCTGGGGCGAATCGATGAGCTTCGAGTCTATGAAAGCGTCGTTCCTGACTGGGTGCCACGTCAGTTGTTCCAGCGCCCTATACCTGATATTGGTAATGTGCGTATTGATGGGGTTCAATGGGGGCAAGGAGAGAACAATCCATCAAGCCAATCCATTATTGCCCTCAGTCCCAATTTGCTTCCTGTGTATGCGCTAGGGAACTATGAGGTGCGCGCACATGTCGATGTTGCAAACGGACAAGTACGAAGTTCGGCGGGCCTATCGCTATATGATCTCGATGGGCAAGAGATTGATTGGGGCAGGTATGCAGATGATCTTGGAAATCAAGATACGCAGCTTTTGTCCGAGCTTCGGCCGGGCGATACCACGATCCGAGTCAAAGACGTTTCACGATGGTATCAGGGGGCCGATCCGACGTTACGTGGCCTCACCATCCTCGACGATGATACTTCCTTGGGGGATTTGCCCACCAACGTAGCATCGCTACGAGTATTTCCCAATGCGTGGTCCGAGGGGGCCTTCTCCGGTAATTTGATTCGATTGAATGCCCAGTATAGTGGTCCCGTATTTCCTGTTGGGACAACGGTTCGTAATGCTTCGTTGAGCAATCGAATGCGTAGCAATCTACTCAACAATG
>CAIXME010000481.1 GCA_903920425.1 uncultured Pirellula sp.
TCCGATTTACAACAAAGCAGCCAACGGCGATCGCACCGACGATCAAAGTGGTGCGCCTCGACAAGCTCTCCATTCAGCGACTCTCGAATTTGAGCATCCGATTTCTGGCGACAAGATGACGTTTCGCATGCCATGGCCGGCCGATCTTCACCATTGGCTAAAAGGGTTGCGGGAAAAGGAAACCAAGTAGGCGTTTCCAGGTGCAGAGGGGCTTCTTGCAGAGCGGCTTTCTTGCAGAGCGGTGAGTCCACCTCTTCTTTCGCTCCGACTTGTGAAGAATCGGTTTTTTTAGCAATTTTGGGATTTTTTTGTACGGACCTATCGTCCGACTGACACTAACGTTGCATACGTTCTGCTGACGGCAAAAAGAGGATCAATCAAAATGCGATTAACATTACGAACACTGCTGGCGTTCCGAGACGGAGTTCTCGATCCAGCGGATGCCGCATTGCTCGAAGCGAAGCTGAAACAAAGTTCGACAGCACAGCAAATCTCGTCTCGAATTGACGAGGCGATGCGAAACAGAAAACTTGCCCCAATTCCTGTCGACGCCCGCGAGTTCGGATTTGAAGCCAATATGGTTTCCGAATTTCTCGATGATACGATCTCGCTAGAGATCCTTCCGGAGATGGAACGCAAATGTCTCGACAACGGAATCTTGCTGGGCGAAATCGGAAGCTGTCACCAGATTTTATCGCGCGCACTTAGCGTGCCTATGCCCATCGCTAGTTCGCTTCGAGATCGAGTTTTGCAACTACCACAGCAACATCCAGGAGCGGCAAACGCAAAATCCAGCAAGCGTTCCCTCGATAACGCAAAGAACTTGCGATTTGATGCACCAGCCCAATTGGTAAATAGGTCGAGCTCGATGGAGGATTCATCGGCCGATTCGAGTGCGTTGCCACCTACGAGAATGTCCTCGCGACCAAGTGTTCCATTGCGAGGGACCGGGATCGAATTGGACGATCGATTAGGTCGACAAGTGCCCGAGTATTTGATTGGTAGCGACCGTGGAAAATGGCGGCGCGCGATCATGGCGGTGGCCGTGGTCACGACGCTAGTTCTGGTTGGTGCGATGGCAGTTGGACCATTGGATCGCATTATCGCGTTGCTTCAATCGCCCGATAACGCCAAAGTCGATATCGATATAGCCAATGTGAATCCACCCATACCCAAAGCAAATCCGAATAGTTTGGATTCATCGATCGGAAAAAATTCCGGATCAGATGAACCGAGTGACGAGTTGGAAAGCGGGATCATGGAGTCCACCGTCGCTCCTCCGATGCCGACGCTGACAGCCGCTTCTGAGTCCAAGGCAGAATCAGAAAAGAGCAATCCTCCCGCGAACGCAGACGCTGCGACGCGAAACATGGACTTAGGCGACTCAAAAAGCGCCACGAATCCGGCTCCTCCATTACCGGGTATCATCGATTCGCTAAAGAGCCAGTCTGCAACAAAACCTTCACTTGGTTCGGGAACCATGCAATGGCTACCTGATTCGAAGCCCTCCTCGGAATCGCTTGTGTTCTTAAACGAAGCGGATAATCCTGGATCTTGGAGAAGGATGATTCCGGGCGACAAAGCCCAAATTGGGCAACGCGTTGTGATTCCTCCTGCGCAAAGGACCGAAATACGCATTGAGCCAGGCATTCGATGGATGTGTGCCGGCGAAAATGATTTGGAGTTAACGTCGGCTGGCCAAGTTCCTACGGTCACACTGAACGCCGGCCGCGCTCTCATCTTTGCGACACCGGATGCAACCGCGATTACCGTACGATGTCAAGAGAACCACCTCACCATCCAGTTTGCAACCGCCGATGCAAGTTGTGCGCTGGAAGTCATCAATGCTTGGATGCCGTGTTCGGAGGAAGACCTTGAAAACCGAACGATGCGATTTCAAACGCAGGTTCGATTGATGGGCGTACAAGGCTCGCTGACATGCAGTTCGTCGCAAGGTGGGCCCAGCACGCCTCATGGTGTCATCGAGGTCGGTGAATTTCTAGAGTGGAAAGCATCGAACGTATCCGACAAGCAAAAGCTGAGCGAAGTTCCCTGGTGGTTGCAATCGAGTTTCGAGCGAGCCATCGATCAGTTGGCTGCCTCCGATATGCAACGTGCCCTCTCTGGAATTGAGCCAGCAAAA
>CAIXME010000482.1 GCA_903920425.1 uncultured Pirellula sp.
TACCTTTGTATTTCCTCTTCCTATCCTATCGCCAGAGGGGCTAAACGCATGATCGCCTGTTTGGCAGTGCAAGTTGCAATCAATCGAGTGTCTCAAACCATGCTTGGCTTCTTTCTGCAAACTCGCAAGTTCAACAGCTCGACGCCAAGCGAAAAGGCCATCGCAAAATAGACGTAGTTCTTATTGAAATGGGAGCCGAATCCCTCTGCGACCAACATCACACCGATCATCAAAAGGAACGCTAAAGCGAGAACCTTTACGGATGGATGTCGCGTGACAAACGTCGAGATAGGCCCAGAGAAGATCATCATGACAAAGACAGAGATCACTACGGCCGCAATCATGATCGCAACGTTGTCGACCATCCCGACTGCAGTGATTACGGAATCCAACGAAAAGACAATGTCAAGCAATACGATTTGAAACAAGATTAGTCGGAAGGATGGGAATTGGCTCGGCAACTCGGATCCTGATTCGTCTTGCAATTCGGTCAGATGGTAGATTTCCCGAACACTTTGTGAAACCAAAAACATTCCGCCTACAAAAAGAATTAGGTCACGCACGGAGACTTCATTGAATTCGCTATTGGCCGTGCACCACGGGTGCATGGCAACGGGCAGGAACTGGTCTAATTGAAACAGTGGCTTGACCCACGAAGCGATCGTAGCAATGAAATACAGTAGCCCGACCCGAAATCCCATCGCCAACGCAAGGCCGATCAAGCGTGCTCGTTTGCGTTGCTCTTCAGGAAGTTTATTGGTTGCGATCGAGATGAAAACAATGTTGTCGATTCCGAGCACAATTTCCATCGCTGACAGTGCGATTAACGCGATTGCCAGTCCCAGCCAACCCGTTGATGGATCCGCTGGTATTGCCCCGGCAGACAAAATCAATTCTGGAAATCCAACAAAGACAAAGTTACTCAAATCGCTGCTTCCTGTGTATCTGGTATCGTTTGCAAACGTCGCACTAATCGTTCCAAGCGGGAGTCTCGTCGGAATCTAGCCAACGACTGAGCATGCTCTTCTTTTTGTACAACGAGTCTGCTCGTTTGCATGCAGCGACGCCTAGACGGTCAGTGATCCGCTCGAGCACTACGTTGACGCATTCATCGATATCCTCCATCACCAGCGATTCTTGCTTTCGAACCTGGACGACGATCCTGCACGCCTTGTCGACTCCCCCCAGCAACGGCCCATTGGTGTCGACCAAATACACACTGATACTCAGAATGTCGTTCTCTAATCGATCGAGGGCTAGTTCCAATTTTTCGTACGCTTGGCGCTTGATGGCTTCTGTCAGGTCGATACCCTCTGCGTGGATGCACAGTTGCATTGTTGTTCTCCTTGAGATTGCCGAAGATTTCTATATGGTGCTATAGTACGGCAGTTCTTAGGTTTGAGAACAACAATTTATTTGCATCGACTGTTTGGTTTTATTTAACTGTTGAGTTGCTAGAGGAAATAGCTGGTCTTGCTGAACGGAGTAGCTAGCACAACTTTTGAAGCATCATTACAAAGGCTGTTAAGAGTTTTACCACGAAGTGCACGAAGGACACGAAGAGGGAATACGAAGATATTTCCGATGTCATAATCGATCGTGCGAATTGAATGGGGGTTCAGATGAATTTCTTCATAACTGGCGTTGAGATTGCAACTCGATGATTTCGCTCTTCGATTTTCTTCGTGCACTTCGTGTCCTTCGTGGTTAATTAATTTTGGAAGCTCTGCCGCCATAGAAGCAGTGAGAGAATGCGAGTGCACTACGGGATCGAAAATCACTAGGTTAGCCATCCGTTGATTCGTTGATAAAACCTAGCAGTTCGTATCGAGATATCAAATTTTCATTGATAATCACATCGGTACAATTCTGCCGATGTTTAGTGAGCAGCTAGTTCCTACGAAGTGGAGATGCAGATGTTTACCCATTCAAGCAAACCGAGTCGTGGCAAAGCCTTGGAAGAAGCGTTCTTCTATCAGATGGACCAGGAATTGATTGCATTGCTCAGCCAACGCCTACAACGTGATGAGAAGATTCGAGCGTTTGCGAGTGCGACGGGAATACGTGACAAACAACGGTTGGCGTCACTAGTTGATGCGGGATTCGAGTTGCCGACACTGACGGCCTTTATTTGGGTTCCTTTGGTTTTTGTCGCCTGGGCAGATGGCAACGCCGACGAGATGGAAAAGAATGCTATCTTCCGTGTACTAACCAACAAAGGGATTTCGCACGAGACGGCGTCGATGATGATTGCTCATGATTGGCTTCGCCAAACCCCGAGGGAAGATCTCTGGAAAACTTGGGAGGAATTCACTGCAGTAACATTGGCAAAGCTCGTTCCAACGGTCCGCAACGAGATGATTGATGAGATCGTGGGGCTATGTCATGTTGTCGCTAATGCATCAGGAGGTTTTCTCGGGGTGGGAACCATTTCTGAGACAGAAGCTAGAATCATCGATCGTGTCACCCGATCGATGCAGGAATGGGATGTTCTTGACGATCAAGTCCACCATTCTACCGTGTGACAAATCGGTTCCTCGTTCCTAGTTTAGAATTCAACAAATGTCTAACCCATACATGCCCCCAAGTTCTGGTGATCCCAGTGAGGCATTCACATTGGAGCTAGCATCGACGACTGGCGTTCGGAATTCGAATTGGCGTCGATTGCTTACGACAATGGCATCTGTTACTACGATTGTCGTACTATCTGTTGTTGCGTTTGCGCTGATCACGCAAGCGTTACGACTTGAGTATGGGAGTACGACGCTTCCTCCTCGGCTGCAAGCAGCATACGCAGCAACTGCTCACGCGAGTTGGATTGGTGGAATCGGGGCTGTTGTTGGGGTTTTTCTAAACGCAGGCGGCCTTGTTTTTGTAAGAAAAAACAA
>CAIXME010000483.1 GCA_903920425.1 uncultured Pirellula sp.
GAACTCCTCATCGTTGGTTCCTCCCTCATTGTTGGTCAACGTGTTTCGATGGAATGCAGTCGCTAGGCGTTGCTCATCGCTGGCGTTAGGAAGTAGGTCTCCCGCCAATTGCTCAAGCGTGAATTGATCGAACGACTTGCCCTGGTTGATGGAGCGGATGACCCAATCGCGGTACCCCCATATGGTTCTTTGAGGATCATCAGCGTATCCAGCCGAATCAGCATAGCGCGCTAGATCAAGCCATTTGCGACCCCAATGTTCACCGAATGCTGGAGAAGCCAAAAGCTCATCAACCAACTCTTCATAGCTGTATTCATTTGGATTGTTCGCAAATTCAAGTTGCTGTTCGATGGTTGGCGGCAGACCGGTTAGATCCAATGTAACGCGTCGGAGAAGCGTTTCGCGGTTTGCTTCGGGTGATGGAGTCCAACCTTTTTCATGCAGCTTTTTCAGAACGAGGGAATCAATTGCGGAGTGTTGCCAGGCGGGAAACGCATCGGCCGTGCTGGCTGGTTTTATCGAAGGCGAGCTCACTTGGTCAAACGACCAATGCTTTGAAAATTTTGCCCCTGAGCTGATCCACGACTGGATGATCTCGGCTTCCCTGTCCGTAAGACGTGCACCAAAATGGGGAGGTGGCATCCGTTCTGATTCGTCGGTGCTCAAAATTCTGCGGACCATTTCGGACTCCGAGATATTCCCCGGCACGATGGCCGCGGACCCTGAGTCTGCTGGTGCGGTGGCGAGCTCGAATTGATCCAGCCGCAGTCCCGATTCCACATGTCCCTCATCAGGGCCGTGGCAAGCAAAGCATCGATTCGAGAGAATCGGCCTGACGTGGATTTTGAAGTCGACTGGTGCAGATGCGATTGTATTGTCTGCTGCAGTGGCATCGAGCAATGCAATGCCTGTGGCAGCAGCGCATGCGAACCAAAGAACGTAGCGGGGAAAAGGGAATGTATGCATAGAGAATGCGGGGTGGGAGGGGAAGCCGAAATGAATCAACCCGTTGACCTCTATTATATACCCATCCAATTCCGCTGCATGCCGAATTCGATTGGATTCCAAGGTCCATGAACGAAAAAAGGCCCTCGAATTCGAGGGCCTTTTCTTTGATTGCCTACCCGCAAACAACTAGCGTTGTTGCAGAATCGCTTGGATACCGTAGGTGAAGAATGTTCCGATACCGAAGTTCAGTATTTCCTCACATGGCTTGTGTCGTAGGATCAGCGTGTCGCCCGGCATGATCAAGGGTCGTTCGCGAGGATCCTGTGCTGCCTTGGCCAAGTCAACTTGAATTGTGATTTGACCGTTGCATGGAGTCTTTCTCAAGATAAACAATTCGCCTGGTGGAACTAGTCCGAGGGACGCTACACCGATACCACCTGCGGAACCGTTGGCCTTGGAGGAAACCCCCATACCTGCAACACCCATCGCACCCAAGACGTCCAAGTCATAGTCGCGAGGAATCAACCACTCTCCACCTGGCAAGAGACCACCGGTGTAGAAGACTTCTGCTTCTCGGGACTCGATGTAAACCACGTCCCCTTCTTCCAACAAGATATCTTCTGGACGGAAGCTTGGGATGACTCCTGGCGGCAAACGCATCGGGATCTTCAGCAAGCTTGGATCATCTGGAATCGGAGGAGGGCAACCGCATGGATCGGGATTGCTGTAGTAAGTTTGATAGAACTGTTGAATGAATTCATCACGCTTGCGTTGATCGGCTTTGCTAGCCCGAAGTATCTTCACTTCGTTCTTGGCATTCACGCCTGGGAGTCCACCCGACGCCATCAGAGCATGCAAGACGTCGTTCTGGTATGCACGGAGTTTGACCATGCTGCCAGAAGCACTTTGGTCGGCACCGCGGATGTATGCTCCCTTGGCTCCACCGTTCTGCTGCTGACCAGGAGCAGAGATGTCTTGGCGAACGACCACAATGTTGTAGGTTCGCTCTTTGAGCATCGTCACGATTGGTCGAAGGCGTGCTGGATTGGTGAAGATCTTAGCATCGAGGTATGCCTTTCGGATAAGCTCGCTTACTTGCTCGACCGTCATACCCTTGACTCGGATTGGCTCGATCGATGGCAACGCAATCGTTCCGTTTTCTTGGACAACGATTGGATAACCGAGCGATGGATCCAATTGGCTCTTTTCGTCAGGAAAGTTCACCGGTGGTGGCTCGGGTGGCTTATCGGATGCGGAGTAAGGTAGCACACCTTCGATATAGATACCGAGGATGTCACCTTTATCCATCAGATATTGCCGTGGAGGTTCTTGCGTCAATCGCGATGGATCGAGCGGAACCAAATTGTTTTTGGTCTGAGCCAAGAACTGCGGCGGAAGTCGCCGAACAGGGATGCCAGACAGTGGCTGAGTAATCGCCGTGCAACCGACGTTCATAGCCCCAGCAGCTAAGATGCTCGCAACAGAAAACGACTTGAGCATGCGAGCGATGATACTCGGTCTCTTGCGTGTTTCGACGGGCGTCATTGGATTCCGTTCCATAGACATGTTTATTTACCTCGTACGCCGCGTGGCGTTTTGATCCTTGATGATTGCTGTGCCGGATGATTCGTCGACTATGCCGATCGCATAGTGCGGCTGAAACAGGTTGTTAACTAGTATTGAATGACCGATTGCGGAACGTTTCCTTCGATCACTCCATCCTCTACCGATACGGAGTATCCACCTGACGGAATACCTTCGTTCAAGAGAGGTTGCTCACGAGGCAAATCACGAGCGGGCAATCCGTTGGGAACAGCAGTTTCAGGGATCGGATAGATTCCGGCAAAGTTCTGTTGCAGCATGCCGTTCTGTGCGTATTGATGCTGGATGGCAGACGAGGTTTGGATCTGGGTCCAGTTTCCGATGCCATCCTCTTCGGCGGCACGAGCACCGTGCGGGTATCCAGAGAACCAAGCTGCCACGCGAGCTTGTCCTTCACACGATTGATACTTCCATCCCCAATATTCTCGAGGAGGGAATGCAGGTGTGCACCCTGTCCCGCCGTCGGCGACGTCGGTGTAACCAGCCTTGAATCCAGCTGCAAATTCTTTAAGGTACTTTTGATTGCAGAAATGGTGTTTTCGGCAATGCCAGGCCCGCGATGCACTCGTCTTGATACGATGCCCCATCATGGTCTGATTCCAGTAACCGTTGTATTTCCAACTGTTGTTCAGACCGGTCCATGCGGTGCAACCAACAAATTGCGTTGCTGCCGAACCGAGAACCAACACCATAACAAGTCGTTTACCAGCCGACTTTAGCCAACCCGGCGTTCGGCGCAACTTGGCGCGTTTCGTTTGCATTACCGACATACCGTCCCCCCCAATGAAATCAAGACTCTGGAAGTTCGTCGAGTGGAAAACCGATGCGATGCATGGTTGGAACACTCACTCCCGCTGTTGGGTATCGTCGTGCCGGTCCGTCCGAATTTAACGAATGTACTTTCGATTGTGACTTTGGGGGACGATTCTCGGAATCTGCATATAACGATTACGATCGTTGTAATGACAGCATTGCAATGGAATCGCTAACTCCGATTGGGAATCGTTGGGATGGTAATCTTGTTTCGCCAAGTGGCTATTACCATTAGAGTGAACGGTGGAAACGTCGCCATTCCATTTATATTCGCCCAGGTATCTTCTTCCAATGCAAAGTCGCTCACGTCGCTCTCATCGCTCTGAACAGCCCGCATTCCAATTGCAAATAGCAGATGTTTCGGGGTGGGCGCTTCGGCTAACTATCTTGGCGATGATTATTGCGCTCCCGTGGTTCTACGGATGTTCCACTTGGTCGTCTCAATACTATCTCTATGCATCTTGCATCGTTTTATCGCTTCTGATCGCCGTACATTGCGTGATTGCTTGGGTGGGGAAAGCAAAATTACAAAGCATTCCCTGGCTGACATGGGTTTTGCTTTTTCTTTCGGTGGTTGGTTACCTGCAATCGCGCCCGTCGTATGATTGGACACAAGCGGGGTATGCACCACCGTCGGTGGAGATTCAGCGTTGGGCAATCGGCGTTGCGCCGGCACCCAAGTCACTGGAAAAGAACCTGCTGATTTCGCCGGAGTCAACTGGCACTGCGGTAGCGGGCGAATCGTTTGCTCCCTGTGACCTACAGGAGATCCCAGAATCCGAACGAAAATTGGCCTGGAGCGTGGAACCGTTGCACACTCGGGGAGCCATTCCAGCGCTCGTTCTCTGCGGATTGTTGGTATGGGGAGGAAGTCTTGTTTTCTCCGAGTCCGACAAGCAGCTTTGGTTGTTCTGTGCCATCGCATTGATCGGAGCAGCCATCGCGTGCGTTGGGATACATGGTTCCATTTCGTACAAGTCTGAGAATTTTCTCGGGCTGCGTTCCGGTGGCTCTTTTGCGACATTCGTCTCCAAGAATTCCGCTGGTGGCTATTACAACATATGCATAGCAGGGTGTCTTGGCGTGCTTGCCTGGACTCTGCTCAATACACGCCGCAAGCGGATGGATATCCGTTATCGATTTCCGGATTCAAGCTTGTTATTAAAAGTGCGTGGCGTGCTCGAAGATGTGCTGGCCGACCTTAATACCCCGCAGATCGCTTCGGTCATGTGCTTGGTTACGATCGTGGCCGCTTTGATGATCAGTTTGTGCCGCGGAGCTGCGGTAAGCGCATTGGCGGCCGTCATTGCGGCTTCGTTGATCGCCAATTCAAAGAACCGTAGCGGTGGAAGCTGGATCATCGCTGTCGTCGTTCTGATCGCTTCGGTTGCTTGTATGATTGGTTTTCAGTTGGACGACCATGCATACTCAAGACTGGAGAGTATAGCTGAAGTCGATATTGAAGCGGAACTAAAGGGCGGGCGAGCTTACATTTGGTCGGTTGCTTGGCAAGCCATGCAGTATTATGGTTGGCTAGGCAGTGGTTTGGGCACTTTCCACTTCGCTTATCTGCCGTTTCAAAACCCATCTTCTGGTGGCTGGTTTTATCACGCCGAAAGTCTTTATGCTCAATGCGCAGTAGAGATGGGAATCCTTGGCGTTGGCGTACTGGCAATGTCCGTCTTGATTCTGTCGATGGCTGTCCAACGCGCAACGCCATCGGAGCGATGGCAAAAGGCATTTCCTGCGAAACTCGCAGGTAGCTATCTGCTCATTAGTCAGGGACTCCACTCGTTGGTGGATTTCGCCATCATCTTGCCTGCGTTATTTGTTCCCGCGAGCGTTCTCATGGGCTCCGTTCTTGGGTCCTTGAAACTGATCGTGGACACACCGATCACACCTCGCAAAAAAGGCTCGCGTTCTTCCAAAGGGGGCGGTTCTTCGAGATCGCTATTGGCTGAGATCCAACCCGTTGCATCAACCGCGGTTCCGCAAGCTATAGAGCCGGTAGAGGCCAAAGCGGTAAGAGCACCGATTGCAAAGTTGGCCCTCTTTTTGATTGTTGCCTTGAGTTCCTCTCTGGTTTTCTTTTTCTCGTTGAATCCAATCCAGTCGCTATCGATGGCCGAAGAGATGGCTTACTGGGAACAAAAGCAAAACAAACTACCCCTCGTGGATCAAGAGGCTGGCCGCACTAGACGCCAGGCCGAAATCTGGTCCACAGACTCTATTGATCTAACGTCCAATTCCTTGGCGATGCAAGGATTTGCTGATGCTCTGGTGTTCGATTATCGCATGGATCAGTTGGCCAAGTCCTCTTCCAACCTAACTCGCGACCAAGCGTGGGGGAACTCGTCTCCGCTGCTGCTCCAGCTTGCCCTGGCCACGAAAGTCAATCTACGCGAGCAGACCCAAATTATTGACTCCGTTGGTGGACAAAAGGCGTTAGACAAACTTCGCACTGCAGCCAAATGGTATGCCCGCGGTCATGTAAAGTCTCCCCTCAATTGGAAGCTTGCATGTGGTCGCTATACGGTCAACCTGGACTGCGATCGCGACGCGCTCAAAATGTTAGTTCCCGTCGGCAGCCAGCTGGCTCGCCATGTTGGGCAACATCTCTTAACCGGCTCACTGCTATACCGAGATTATTTAGATCTCGACACGAGGCAACGGATATGGGGGCAGGCAATGCGCTCCAATGCGAGTACATATCGCAGCGCTGCGAGGCTGATTGCTAATGATTGCAAAGACAGTGAAGTTCGAATCGATGTATTCCCGCAACGCTACGATATCCTCGAAGATCTTGCGAAGCAGACGTTCACCAAGGATAAATTTCCCGAGACAAACAATGCTCTTTGGAACACTGCAAAGGAGTTGATCAAAATTGCGAACGTCAGCCCGTCTCGTCGCGAAATGTGGTTGGCCGACACTGCCGCAACTTTGGGGAATTCACAGGAGGAAATCGAGCATTTGATTTCTGCGATCCGTTTGGAGCCTAGCAGCGTACGCTTGTTGTGCCGCATCGCGAATCGATACCTCGATTTAGGGGATTGGAACAACGCCAAGCAAACACGCGATCAAGCAAATCGTCTCGACCCCTCTAATCCCGAGGTAAAGAAGCTCAACGAGCGGATGTTGAATGACCCTGCGGCGCCGCCGCCACAGCCGTGAGTGCATGTTGGTTTAACAAGCCAATCCGAAGCAATTCCGTTTTCGCAACCCGTAGCGACACGGCTTGTTGCTTTAATGGCTTGCCGCCGGGCAAAGCAACTATCACAACCCGAAGCGTCAGCGAGGGGCACAGAATCCATCGCTAACACGTCGGGTTTCGATTTGAACAACGGATTCGCCCGTAACGGCCCCGATCGAAGCTGCCGACGCCTCCTATTGCACCAAAATTGGATCATGCCCGTCCCAATGAGCACAATCGGAATAGTCGATACGAATTGCCTTTTAGGCGTTCTCGACGACAATCGTTTCACCATAATTCTACCGGGAAACGAGCGTTTCTCTGGAATCATTCGCCGTGTCGCTTAAGATAGACGTTCTCGTCAGAGCCCTTTCCTGTTCTTTGCAAGAATAAACAATGGACGCAAGTAGACCCAAAAACGATGGTGCCGGAATCCCGATGTTGAACCAACAACAGGCGCCTTCCAGTCCCGATTTGATCAAAATCTTGATCCGTTGGAAGTGGTTACCGATTCTGGGTAGCCTGATCGGGGCAACGGTAGGTTCGCTTTACTTTGGGCAACTCGCGCCGAAATACAAAGCGATCGCTCAAGTCCAAGTGGTTTCCCCCGCCCGCGAAATTCCAATCAACAACATGGACCGCGGCAGCGAGCATTCTCGCGGCGACGAAGTGGTGGTTGTGCAGAGCTCGGTGGTGCTAAATCAAGCTGTCGAATTGGGGCGATTGACCCAGCATCGCAAACTGGTTGGCAAATCCGCGGAAGAGATCGTTCGCATGATTCGCATGCCCAAGGTGCTTGAGGTGAAACTCGGCTCTAACGACTTGAACAGCGATATTTTGAAAATCGGTGTGACAACCGACGACGCGGAGCTTTCGGGTGAAATAGCCAAAGCGATCGTTGCGGGCTATGAGGAGCATGTCACCTCCAAATTCCGCACCTACTCCAAGGAAGCCTTAACTGCATTAACCAAGTTCAGCGACACGTATGACAAACGCCGCAATGATGCCCGAAAGGAATTGGAAAACGTTAAGAAGAACCCGAATCTAATTTGGCTAGAAGGGGATCGTCCCCATGACCCTGTCGCAGACAAGATCATCAAGTACAACGAGAAGATTCTCGAGATTGATACGCAAGTAACCAATATCGAAGCCGTCCTGCAACAAGTGGAGATTGGTAGAAATGCCAATCGGCCAACGCAAGAGCTTCTCCAGATGGTCAATCTCTCGACCCGTGATTCGGGGTATCGACCTCAAGAAGATTCCGACTCGACGATGCAACGTAACGTCATCCAGCAGATGATGTCTCAGATCGAGGTCTTTGAACAAGATCGGGTTGTACCGCAACGTTCTGAAGTGGCGCTTTTGAATGCGCAATCGTTGGGGGACTCGCACCCTACAGTGGTGGCAGCTCAGCAAAAACTAGCCAAGCTCGAAGACCAGTTGCAGCAGCGCAAGACAAAGCTCCGCGAACTCGAAGAAATCTATGGGGCGAATAAAGCGGACTCGCCAACCATCGATGGACGACTTGCAATCGCATGTGGTGCACTCAAAGAAACACTGCAAAAGTCTGCTTTTGAACGAAACGAGTATCGCCAAAAGATTGACGCTCTCAAGGAGCAAATGCAAGTCAATCAAGCAACCATCAGTAGTTTCGCCATCAACTTGGCTGATTTCAAAGCTGTTAGCGAAGTTGCTTCCCAAATCAGTGAGAATCTTCGCAAGCTATCGATGGGAACCGAGTACGGTCAAAAGACGGTAACTCGACTTGAGGTTCCTGAATTCGGCACGTTTAGTGGACCGTATCTTCTCCAGTATTTCGGTGTAGGGGGACTGCTTGGTTTCCTCGCTTTTTGCGGACTCGCCTACCTGTTGGAACTAGCCGATCGGTCGTATCGAAACCCAGACGAAATCGCCATGGATCTCGGGATGCCTATTGTGGGCCACTTGCCGTTGGCAACGATTTCGCGCGCCGACCGAATCGACGAGAAAGTGGACAGTTCGATTATCACGCTTCACAAAAACCGCTCTCCTATGAGTGAAGCGTTTCGCGGAGTGAGAACCGCCCTGTTCTTTGGCTGTCAGCAAAACAACATCAAGGTCATCCAGGTTACGAGCCCGATCCCAGGGGACGGGAAATCCACAGTAGCAGCCAATATCGCCGTTTCGATGGCTCAAGCCGGACGCCGTGTCTGCCTGGTCGATTGCGACTTTAGGCGTCCTCGCGTGGCAAAAATGTTTGGCTTGCGCGAAGACATTGGACTCGTACAGGTTCTCGGCGGAAAGACCTCGCTCGAGGATGCAATCCAACAAACTTCGATTGAGAACTTCTCCTCCGTCACCTGCGGTCGCCGACCTGGTAACCCTGCCGAACTTCTGTCCAGCGAATTGTTTGGAGAGCTAGTATCGCAACTGCGTGCCAAGTTCGACTTCGTGGTAATTGATACTCCACCTATGTTGGCTGTCAGCGATCCTGCGATTGTCGCCAACCATGTCGATGGAGTTGTTCTAACCATTCGGTTGCGACGCAATCTCAAACCTATCGCCTCGCGTGCCGCACAGATGCTCCATGCGATCAATGCGAATATGATTGGTGTGGTAGTCAATGGAATTGGTGTCGGCGGCAATGGCTACGGCTACGGCGGATACCGTTACGATAACTACAGCGGCGCTCGCAGTACCGGTTATGGAAGGACCGGATATGGTGGTTATGGTTACGGTGCGACCTACCAGTATGGTGGTTATTACGGAGGGAACAACGTCGGCCGTGACTACTATAAAGAGCAAGCACCGAAGGTCGGCAACCAAAGCACGGTTTCCAACAATTCCTAATACGCGAAGTCATTTTCGAGTTCGAATAAGCCGTGGACCTGAACTGATGCCAACTGTTTCTCTGTTGGCCTTGCTGTTCGCGTCTGCGGCTTGATCGTTTTGGAGGTCTATGTGAAACGTGTTTGTGTGATTAATGTTGTCGGTCTAACTCCCGAACTGTTGGAGTTCGCACCCAACATTAGCCAACTCGGTCCAGCGCAGCCATGGAACGCGCCTTATCCGGCTGTAACATGTACCTCACAGGCGACCTTGCTCACCGGCGCAATGCCATCGCAGCACGGTATTGTTGGAAATGGATGGTTCTACCGCGACACCTCCGAGATCCGGTTCTGGCAACAATCGAATTCGTTGATCCAATCAAGCGAGCTTGTCTATAGCGGTATTGAGACGGCCAAACTCTTTTGGTGGTTCAATCAACATGCCCCGGTTCGATGGAGTGTCACCCCCAAGCCTCATTATGGATGCGACGGCTCCAAAGTATTTGATGTACTGGACAAAACAGATTGCCAGTTAACCCAGAAGCTCGGCCCGTTCCCATTCTTTTCTTTCTGGGGACCAAACGCTGGTTTGCCGGCGACCGAGTGGATCGCAAATGCAACGGCGTTGGTGCTGAAAGAGAATAAGCCTCAGCTGACGCTGACCTATCTGCCGCATTTGGACTATGACTTCCAGCGATTTTCGAAGCCGAGTATGGAGCGAGTGGCAGAGGTGGATCGATGTGCTGCGACGGTGATTCAAGCCGCAGAGTCCATAGGGGCGATTCCAATAATCGTTTCTGAATATGGATTGGTACCCGTACGGCAGTCTGTATCCATCAATCGGGCTTTACGGCAGGCAGGTTTGCTCGCCGTACGCAATGGGCCATTTGGTGAAATCATGCTTCCTGGCGATTCCCATGCGTTCGCCGTGGTCGATCACCAGGTCGCACACTTGTATGTCCGTGAAGAGCGGATGCGTGAAGAGGTTCGCAACCTGGTTGCTTCGCTCGATGGTGTTTCTGCGGTAGTTCATCCCAGTGAGATTGGCTTGGATCATCCCAGAAGCGGGGAGTGGATCGTGTTAGCGAAAGACGACCGTTGGTTTGATTATTACTATTGGCTAGATGACGCCAACTCACCTGATTTTGCTCGCACGGTGGACATTCATCGCAAGCCAGGCTATGACCCGGCAGAGTTGTTTATGACATCCAAGTTTCGTGCAGCGGCAAGGCTCGTTCAAAAGAAGCTAGGGATGCGATACAAGATGGACGTTATCCCTCTGGATGCCAGCTTGGTTCAGGGAAGCCACGGACTGCGGCCTTGTCCCAGCAAAGGACCGCTCGTGATTGGCCCCGATGCTCCGAGTGAAATGGTCCAGTTCAAAGGGTACGTCAGAAATCTACTTGGTAAGTGATTGCTATCGCCAATTGCTGCAGACTGTAGCTCCTCCAGCGTTATGGTCCATTCTTGGGATTATTGTGCGTCTCCAGCAGAATCGATTTTCACGAGGTGGCGCGGAGACGCGGAGTTATATATGGATTCTCTCCGCGGCTCCGCGGGAGAATTAGAATGCTTCGAATGATCGGTCAATTGGCGCATCCATTCGAAGCCGCTGACTTTGTGCTCTTCTTTCAGGCCTCGGCATGGGCACAGCTACGCGAGGATTCCTTGAACCACTTCTCCGTGAACGTCGGTAATTCGGTATTGTCGCCCTTGGAATCGATAGGTCATCCTTAAGTGATCGATACCGCAAAGGTGAAGTATCGTGGCTTGCATATCGTGAACGTGAACAGGGTTTTCCGTGATGTTCCAGCCGTAATCGTCTGTCGCACCATGCACGTGGCCCTTCTTCACGCCACCGCCGGCCATCCACCAACTAAAGGCTCGGCCGAAATGGTCTCGCCCGGTAGGCTTGATCGGGTCGCCTTGTCCGAATGGTGTTCGTCCAAACTCGGCACCCCAGATGACGAGTGTGTCTTCCAGCATGCCGCGGTCTTTGAGATCTTGTACTAACGCAGCGGCTGGAGCATCGGTATCTTTGCATTGCTGCTCTAATTGTGTATGCACGTTGTTATGTTGATCCCAACCCGCATGCATTAGTTGTACGAAGCGAACCCCTCGCTCCAACAGACGCCTCGCGACGAGGCAGTTATTGCCAAAGGTGCCTTTGACCAATGCGTCTGGACCATAGCGTTCGATAGTTGATGCCGATTCTGTCGAAAAGTCGATTAGGTCAGGCACGCTCGTTTGCATTTTGAACGCCATTTCGTACTGCGCTATGCGCGTATCGATTTCCGGGTCGCCATAGTCGGCAAGATGCTCTGCATTCAATGCGGCAATGTCATCCAGCATGGCGCGACGCGACTCTTTGCTCATTCCTGGTGGGTTAGCCAGATAAGGTACAAGGTCGCCGGTGTTGCGAAACCGGACACCTTGGAATCGGCTTGGCAGAAATCCGCTTCCCCAGTAGTAATCAAAGAATAGTTGCCCGCAGGTTTTCGCTTTGTCGCTCGAGGTCATCACAACGAAGGTCGGTAACTCTTCTGTCTCGCTTCCCAACCCATACGACAGCCACGAACCGAGACTCGGACGGCCAGGAACCTGCGACCCAGTTAGAAAAAAAGTGACACCAGGAGCATGGTTAACTGCCTCGGTATGCATCGATCGCACGAGAGTCATTTCGTCTGCGATACGCCCAATGTTTGGCAGCATCGAACTCAAGCCGATCCCTGAGTTGCCGTTTTTTTGGTACGGCTTGATGGCAGGCAAGCACGGCCATTTACCGTATCCGCTGGACATGGTCGACAATCGCGTTGTCCCGCGGATGGAATCGGGAATGTCTTTGCCGACCATCTCTGAAAGAATCGGCTTCTCGTCAAACAGATCAACGTGGGACGGACCTCCTCCTTGCCACAGCAACACCACGCGTTTAGCTTTCGCCAGGTGGTGCGGGAGGTCGGGAAGACCGCCATGAGCTGCAGTTGGGCCAGCAAACGCAGTGCTGTCGTTGCGTAACAGCGAAGCAAGTGCCGCAACGCCTACGCCGCTAGCAGCGGAGCCGAAAAGCTGTCTTCGATTGACGAACGCATGATTCTCCCGAAACAAATCTTCCATTTGGATTGCTCGCTCTATTCCCTTGAAAGTGATTCGTCTAAGTTAAAAATCGAAAGGCATACTGCAGAGAGAGCCGCATGCGATACTGGGTCTAGCGAAGCATCGCGGCTTGCGTTACCGGTTGCAATGAAGGCCTGCGCGGCTGGTAGGTCGTTCGCAAACAGCCCCTTTTGTTTGTCGTAGGCTCGCATCAATATGGCCAAGTCTTGTGGCCGTATTGGACGGCTCGCGATTTGGCGGAAAGCGTACGACAATTGTTCCTCGGTTGACTGCGAATGTAGCATGCTTTTTTCGGCAAGCATCCTGGCGGCTTCGATCCACGTTGGGTCGTTCAATGTCGTTAACGCGTGCAGAGGGGTGCTCGTGGCTGCTAAACGCACTCGGCATGTTTGTCGGTTGGATGAGTCGAACATGTTGGCCGGTCCAACCGTTCGTCTCCAAAAGGTGTACAAGCTTCGACGATAGAGATCGTTTCCCTTGGACGCGGGATACGTAAAGTCCCGTTCTTTGGTGATGGCAAGTGATTCCCATATGCCGTCCGGTTGATATGGATAAACCGGAGCGCCTGCAATGCGAGAGTCAAGCAATTGGGATGCTGCCAGAGACCAATCCCGGAGTATCAGCGATGGCATACGAAATCGGCTGGCCCGAGCGTACAATCGATTTTCAATATCGCGCACTCGAAGTGCTGGGGTTAATCGGCTCGATTGCCTATAGGTCGAACTGAGCAAGATGAGTCGGTTCAGTCGCTTCATGTCCCATCCATTCTCGCGAAAGTCAACAGCCAACCAATCCAGCAGAGCCATATGGATTGGGTATTCGCTCTGTACGCCAAAATCTTCTGCGGTTTTGATAATGCCGATACCGAAGAAGTGTTGCCACATTCGGTTCACTTGAACGCGGGCCGTTAAGGGATGTTCGGGAGATACCAACCATTGAGCGAGACCTAGACGGTTTCGAGGTGCATCGGCCGACATTGGGGGTAGGAATTCAGGAGTATTAAAAGAAACCTTCTCTGCCGGTTTCAAATACTCGCCCCGTGAAAGGATGTGCGTTTCTCGGGCGCGATCGTCGCTCATCACCATCACGCGAGGAATATAGTCCGCTCGATAGGCTGACAGTTGTTGGCGCAAACTAGCGAGTTGGCCGATGACGGGAAACGCTTCATGGAATGTCGACTTCACCTTTTCGTCAAAGTGTTTTCGCAAGTCCTTGTCGACGGTTTTTTTTTCATCTGCGGTGCGATCTGCTTCTGGCTTCTTCAACAAGTTGGAAAGCCCTTCGGGCAATCCCTTTCCTTCGCCCGGCTTGCCATCCGCATTCAGTCCGGATCTCCATCCTTGAAACA
>CAIXME010000484.1 GCA_903920425.1 uncultured Pirellula sp.
CGCGTCGAGAACTCTCACTGATGCTCAACGTGATGAGTTGTTGAAGCTTTTGGATGTGGACTTGTCACATGATGCATGCCAGAGTTTCTGCGGACATTTCCCGGCCTACGCCATTCTCTTTCGAGACAAAAGCGGAAGAATACTCGAAACCAAGACCATTTGCGGTTTGTGTATGAGTTGGGCTTCAGCTGGAAAGCGATACAACTTGAACGACAAACGTTCCCTTGAACTATTGCAAAAGATATTGCCACTACCAGAATACTTTGCGGTCCAGGATGAGAAAGACTTGGTAGAACGCGTTGTGTTTTCAGAAAAGAAATCAACTCCTTTTTACGCACTCAAAGACGACTGACCACCGAGCCGAGCGATCGACCGGATTCGCCGATCGACTGTTTTCAAAATGAATGATCGATTTAGGAGACCGCGATCATTGCAACCATTCTCCCCTCAATTCCAAAAACGGACCTTCAACAGATGAATCCTAGTGTGCAGATCTATTCTCTGGTGTTTAGTATTCTCTTTGCTGCGATTGGATTTTGCGGTGATGATAGTGATGCGAAATCGCTTGAAAGCGAATTGGCGAGCCTCCAGGGTTCGTGGCTGCTCGTGATCGATGTAAACGGTCAATCGATACGCAATGTAAAAACGATCAAAGGGAACCAGGAGACCGTTCGCCGGTACGACTCAAAAACGAAGCGCCTCTTGAGTGAACACAAGGCGGAGTTCGAGTTGTCTCAATCGGGCGATGTAAGGGTTTTGACGTTTCGCTCAGCGACCGAACCAAAAGGTGATTCGCTTTCCTACGTGTACAAAATCGATGGGAAGTTCCTGTTTGAGATAACAGGGATCTTGACCGAGAATCACTACAAGAACAACGTGTCGACTCCGAGGCTATTGAGGTGGGAGCGTATTGAGGCTGTTTCGAAGTAGGCGACGAGTCAAATCGACAGAGGGATTAGATATTACCGCTCCAGCCATACCACCTTTCGGGGCGGTTCTTGTTGTGGAAGCATGCTCGGTCCAGGCATTTGATAGATTGAAGAGTCCTTTTCCCCTTAGCCATTGAGTGGCCAGCTCCATCGAGATGGCCAAGTTGCTTAACGATCCGGTCGTTCACTTTGGATTCCCGTACAGCAAGTAACCGGTGTAGAATTCCAAAACGAAGGAAGGCAAATCAAAGCCCTGCACAACGAGAAAGCCATTGGACGTTCCAACGTAATGGCTTCTATCACGCGTGTCATATGATGGATGCCGATTTGACGATAAGCAAAGGTGCTACGAAAATGTACTTGCTAGTTTTAGTCGCGATTCTTTTGACCCTATGCGGATGTTCGAATCCTAAACAAGACGCTGAAATCATAAACAAGCTCAAGGGGCCATTATCACTAAACATTAAAATCGATGGGCGATTCGCCCGCGGTCGGCCATGGATGTTGGACGTTGACCAAAACCGATCCGCGACGCTGACGATTGAAACCTATCCAGAACCCGTGACGAGGAAATTCACGATTGACGAAAGGCAAATTGACGATTTGATAACCGTTTTGGAAGACGAACGATTCTTTGCGTTGGGCGACAAGTATGGTGAAAGGGTTGTGGACGGAAGCACGAGAACAATTACGATAACTTGCGGTCCGAATTCAAAAACGGTGCACATTTACTTCCTGATGAATTGGGCAAATGGAGACACGTCACGCCTGCGTGATCCTGCGAGAGCCGTCCGAGTTTGGTCGAACATTCGCAAATGGTTCGACGATTCAGAGGCTGTCGACTTGACGAGATTCGATGAGAAGGTTTTGAATGTCGCACCAAAGTAAAGTGAAGACGCGGCAGAGCAAAATGATCAACCGAAGTCGCGAATCGGTTGTTCCCGGTGGAAAGCATTTTCGCAGCGACATCGGCGGCCACTGGCCTGTGTAACTTCAAGACGGCATGTGCTCAGCTGTTAACAAAGGCGATTCGTGGGGGATATGGCACGTTTTCAGATTTCGATCCGCAGCACATTGCTAGTTTTTATTGCGATTGCTGTCCTCTTGGCAACGGCGATCGAACTGCGTCGACGAGTTAATAACTTCGCACTTAACCCTTATCGTGTTCAAGGCGTGGCCGAACTTCTGATCGAGCATATGGAAGAGACCGGTCAATGGCCGCGTGGTTGGGACGATCTTGGTCGCTTAGTCCAGCACAAAGGAACTGATGTGCGTTGGAGTCAATGGCTTAAAGAGTTGCGTCGAAACGTTGATATCGACTTCTCCTTCGATCCTACCACCATAAAACAACTGGGCCTTCAAGATGATCCAGTGCTGAAAGTTGTACAGGCCTATGATGGCACACTTCACGGGGCTACAGCAGATCCGAATAAAATGATTCTCTGTTACCTACAGGAAAAGCTTGCAACAAGCTCTGAACGCGAGCAATCAGATGGACAAGGAGTGGCGGATTGACCGCTATGACACCAAGCGACTAATTTCGCATTATGCAGGCGACCTGAGTCAAATGGCGGACGGCATTGGCACAGAATTGAGCGATTCCCAGCGTGCCGAGTTGAACAGAGGACGAGGCTGATCCAACGACCGAAGTTAGCGAGGAAGAGTATCGGGAACGCATCCATGCGGCATGTGACTATGAAGGCTGAGTTTTTCGAGGCCTTGCGAGGGTCTAAATCGGATGGAAGAAGCTCATTCTAAAGGGAGCGTTTTTATGTTGAATTGATGGATTCAGCGTTTCGAAATAGTACCCGAGGATTCGATTGAGCACGAGCACGAGCACGGGCACGGGCAGGAATCGTGGTGATGCACTACCATCTACATTATGGTTTGAGAC
>CAIXME010000485.1 GCA_903920425.1 uncultured Pirellula sp.
GCTGAAAAGTACGCTCATCCTGCGATAAGAAGCTTGTTAGTGCCTATCTTGACCAACATTCTTGTTGGTTACATAGGCTTGATGTGGATGCTTGGCACTTTCTGGATACAGAAAACGCAGGAGACCTTCCCGTACCATAGGAATCAGGTGCTTATTGCGCAGATAATTACGGCTTCGTCCCAAAGCTTCTGCAAGCTGCTCGACCGTTTGCGGATTTTGAGCACACAGTTGGCAAATAGACTGACGCAACGACTCTGTATCTACTCTTCGTCCGCGAGTTGATTGGAAGGTTGCATGCTCCGGCTCTAAGGTTGCATGCTCCGGCTCTAAGGTTGCATGCTCCGGCTCTAAGGTTGCATGCTCCGCGTTGTAGCCTGAGTCCAAAGGTTGGTTGGTTAACTCGGTCTCGGAGCGGGACTTCGAAGCTGAGCTGCCCACCGCCAAACTGGGTTCAGATCCGAGAAGGCAATAATAAGTTTGACGTCCGGAGCCCCTCTTTTCGAGAAGCCTACGGTCTCGCAATCTTCGCAGAACGAGGCTCGCTGAAAGCGTATCGAGTCCGCAAAAGTCTCTGCACGCCGCGTTGTCGACAGCCCCAGTGGCTCGAGCATAGACGAGTACCTTCGCCTCATCGGCAGTCACTGAATGTCCGGCAAAGCGTTGCAACCATTTGTGATCATCCTCGGACAAAAAATGATGCAAAAATAAAATGATTTTGAACTCATTTGACCGGCGATCTGAATATATTTCAGGGATCGGCAGGCCAACCTCGGCAGACAGCCGTCGCATAGCCCGAATGCCCGTTCCTTTGGCTTCAGCCAGATGCAGGTCATGGAGCACCGCCGCAATGGCCGGGTTGCGAAGGAGCGAACCCGGCAATCCAAGTTGCGAAGGATCCTTAAGTGAATAGCCAACATTACGAATTTCAATTCGATTGCTGTAGCGAATAATTTGGGTTGGACTGTGCGACGTATAGTTTCGGTGCATCACGGCATTCGCCAGAGCTTCACGCAGCACCTTTCGGGGCAAAATGGGTTCTTGTACGCTTTGCAACTGGCCTTCCGGGAGATAAAAACCCTTTGGCAATTCATCGACCACACTGGCTTCTGCTTGAGGCAGTGCGAGCAGCAAAGGCTTTTGAATATCGATGGACTGAAATCTATTTTCAGCGTCTTCCATCCATTCAGTGCCGGGCACTCGAATGTAATCGATACGCACCATTGGTAACAATCGTCTGATAGCGATTGGCTTGCCAAAGAGTACGATGCCAGCCACGGTCGGGTGAATCGAAGAATTTACCCGACGTAGCGCACCTAGAGCCTCAAGCATTTGTTCATCGCTGTAGGCTAGCTCCTCAGCTTGCGGATTGATGCGTGAACGCTCACGTCTGTAAGTTGCAATGGCCGCGGGATCGAAGTCATCTATTCGGGCGTCACCAATCACAGCTGAGTCAGGGCCAAGCATTGGTTGACTCTCGCCACGAAGGACCCATAAATCCTCATCAACACAGCGCTGGTCAGTTGAGCCGATTCGCCTCCAGGCTCCGTTCGGGAGGCCAGTTGCCTTTTTGTAAATTGGTTTGTGTGTGACGTCTGCTTCGGAAACATACACGACAATAAGGGTTTTCCCTTCCAGCTGCTCGAGACGGACTTCTGGGCGGAGCGACACGTTCAGTGCACTGGCGCACTGGCTTGCAAGGTCGCGCTGAACTTTGTCGGGATCACTAATACCCGCCGCCCGTTAAATAGTATCGCCTCTTTCGTTCACAGACCATTCGACACCAAGTAGAATGTACCCACCGCCCAATCCTGGCTCGTTTGCAAACGCAATGACTGTTTCAAGTATTGATTTGCCAAAGTCGCTAGAGCGCTTTGCTTCAATTTGAATGGATTCGTCGACAGCATTTAACTCATTAAGCAAATCTGCGGCACTGCGCATTTAGCTTCTCCCGTTCATTCACTTTAAGAGAGAATTTTCGATTCGATTGACGTTACACGAATCAAACATTAAAAAATATCGATCCAGCTGATGGCTTAAATTTGTGCTGTCTAGAAAATTCGAACAGTCGAAAGTGATCTGAAATTCAACAAAGCTTTCATTGGGTGAGGCCCCCCGCTTCGACCGGCATTCAATCTTTCCGCCATGTGCTTCGACAAACTGCTTCGAGATGTGCAATCCCAAGC
>CAIXME010000486.1 GCA_903920425.1 uncultured Pirellula sp.
GTCGATGATTCCCGTTTCGTTTTCCGCTTAATCCAATGAGCCACGTTGAGTCTAAAAGTTCCTCATAACAGGACTTCAAATGAGCGTCCAAATCTACGTTCTGTGCGTCCCTGGTATCGAGTTTCAGCATTTGAAAGCCCAGCACGCCATGAAACAGAGCTTGGTAGGGAAGGTCTTCGACCTCTTCCCATCCAGTTGGTGCCACGAAGTTTCGGACAACGTTGCAATTGAGCGTGCCGCGAAGTTGTCGTGTTCCAACATCTGGCTTCGAGACGTGATTGAGATACACGCAATCGCGGCCCCAGAGAATGCCAGTTTCTGTTTCGAAAGATCTGCAAATGTGCATCGACAATCTTTTGTCGGATAACGTTCAAAGTCACCGGTTTGCTGCCGAGTGACTTCGACTTCAGAGAACGCCCGGTCGGTAACCCCGGTGCATTTTAAGGTTCGGCGTCTTTGAAGTTGCGACTCAAAATCACCCATTCGATCCCGTCGCCGTCGCCACCGACATCGTCATGACACGCGATGTTGATGCCCAAAGACACACAGTCGAGGCCATCCCCAAGCCAGCGTGTTTTCCGGAGCGAGTGGTTCTCTGACTTGAGGAATCGTCGGACTCCTTTTAACGTGGCCTGGTCATGCAGTTCGAAGCCCTTGTAACTCAGTTTCCCCGATAAAAATTCTATGTCGCGGACGATGTCATCCTGATAACGCACGCGAATGAAATGGGTGCCGTCTAGGGTTATGAAGTCATCCTCGTCGGGGTAATCGGAGTTCGGCTCGAGCGGACTGAACAAGGGCGCTGCGAGTTTCCTCAAAAGCTTGCGAGACTGCCCGAGTGTGATTGCAAGCTGGCTACTCGTGATGCCTTCAAACGGCACAAATTCCCATTCCATTTTGTACTGCCTCACTCTTTCGACGCCGAACGACTGTATTGACCGAATGCGAGGTGTGAACGTCGACATGTAGGATCGCGTCGATCGAGCACAGCGGTCCAATGCTTTGTTCGTGTGGGTTTTGTGTCAGGGGTTCTCAACGCAATCCGCAAAGAATTCGTCGAGCGTTTTATAGGTCTTAGCGTAAGGGAATTCGGGACATGTTTCAACATGCCATGTCAAGTGAACGAATACAAAGGGTTCCGTCGGATCGTCAGTATAGAAAAGTAAATCATCCGGATCGATTGTGCTTTGTCCGATCGGAATCAAGATCCGACCTCGCAGCTTGTGTTCAGCACACATTTCTCGGTTCAGTTCAGCAACGTAAGTGCTTGCTGCCGTCTTGCCTGTGACAAGGCACTCCATGTAGCTGGCACATTCCATGTCGGAGGACTCGTTGGAAAGGTCGATCGCGTTCCAGCCCTGAGGCCACGGAATCGAAGAAAGGTGGGATGGCACATTGGAACGCATAGTCATGATCACACAAGCGGCTCAATTCACCCAGCGGCGGGATGAATCATTGATTTGCAAGTGCACCTGATCGCCGCTTCGGTGCATTCGTTGGTTCGTACTTGCTTCAGCTCGATGTGCTATGACGTTCTTCACTTGCATCTGGAACGAAACTGGATTGAGGTTCGCTTCGAACTGCGAGGAACGCGACGAGAAGCAGAATGGAACCCGTCACTAAAACTAGGATAAAATCCTGAATCGAAGCTGGTGGTTCGAAAAACATGCTTATCACAAGTATGCTAACGGCCGCAAAACTCCAAAGGATCGAGAACAAACGAGTGCTCTTGGATAGTTTCTTTGCTGCCAGAAAGAACGCAGTGATCCCGAAGAGGCCTATCAGCAAGCCTGCTCCTGCGTTCAGAAAGTCGACGGTTGTAAACTCGAATCCGTCTTGCAAGTATTGCCAACCCATTGCGAGGCAAAAGAGACTGCACAATGCACCCAGGGGATACAGGAGAAACCGAGCAGGGTTTTTGAGCGAAACCTTCCTAGGTTCTTGCGATGGTGGTATGGCAACAAGAGGTGGGGCGTAGGGATTCATGTTTTCGATGCCGATTGCAGGAAGGTTTGTGATGCCCCAGTGGCGGCAAGTAAAGTTTCTAAAAGTCCAAGCGGCTGAACGGCCGCATGGTGTCCAACGGTCTATTATGTGCGGCTTTTATTTCATCTTTCAGATTCGACCGCAAGAACAACGAGCCCCGAACGACCCGTGTCTTTCTCCGAGAATTTTGCCAGCATACGTTCCTGCTTTTTAACGTTCCAGAAAGACACCACAAGATCAACGGACGCGTTTGGGGCGATCTCGAACACGGCCTTGCCAGTGCCACACCAGTCCCAACTCGCTTTAGTCCAACGTCCGGCTACTTTGGTTTCTTGGAAGAGTTGTACATGCTCCACGCCTTGGGAGGAGTATTCAAGCGTCGTAGTGCCGACATTCTTTGCAGTTACGCGGATAAGTATTCCTTCCGTTGATTTACCGGAAATCTCCGGAATGTTCGAAAACGCTGTTGAGTCTTTGAAAAATCTTTCGCGCCATTTGGCGTCTGGTGTATCCAACGCTGTGTCCATGGCCGGCAAAGCGGCTTGGGTTTCTGCCGCATGGGTTTCGGAAGCGGGCATTGTTGGCGTCGAATCAAGGGTGCGATTGCAGCCAACACATGCGGCGATGAGAGCAACAATGTAGACTGTAGTTTTCATTGAGCACATAACGTCTAAACTTACGCGTTTGCGGCCAAGTGGCATGCCATCAGTAAACGCGCCACCCGCAACTCGCATGCATTTTTGCTCGTTGATTATAGCGTCACCACACAGGCCGGATCAAATCCGGTATCTTCCCCAGGGTAACCTCGTTGATTACTGATTATTCGTGTATTTCCTATTTGGTAGTCAACACTCCTATGCGTGTGACCGTGAATCCATAGATCAACTTGCGTGCGAAGGATGAAATCATCGAGGCGACTCGCGTAAGACGCACTAATTGCATTTGCTTTTTCGGCAGTCTTGACCGACAGAGCTGAGGGCGCATGATGTGTTACAACAACGGTCTTTCCGTCAAACGGCTTTTCCAACTCAGTTTCGAGCCAAGAGACACTTCTTCGGTGGTAAGAGTATGCGATGCCAGGACGCAACCGTTTGTATTGCGGTGAGACTCGGATTTTCCTGTAGTCTGTCATCTCTGTTTCGGAAACAATTATTGCCATCTCTCGACAATCGTCGCCAAGTAATCCAAAATCAGTCCATAAAGTACATCCTAGAAAACGGGTGCCTGAGATGATGGTACTCGAATTCTGGAGGAATCTCGTATTCCGCGTTTCTTTGGTCGATTCAATCAATGTGTCGTAGAGTTTGGGTATAGCCGCACCATAGAATTCATGATTCCCAGCGACGTAAATTGTCGGTCGGGACGTCGCCCATTCGGTAATCGCGGGGAGTCCTCTGTCCTTTGTGTGGATGTCGCCAGCAAGCACGAGAACATCCGCGTCTACAGCTGGCACCTCGAAAGATCTGGATTCAAGATGCAAGTCGCTAAGTATATGTATTCTCACCGTCTTTTACTTCTTCATTCATCCTACGGCCCCGATGACCGAGCGGTGGCAAGTAAATTCTCCATCAAGAAGCGTCCGATCCACCGCTTCGGTCTAGCGGATTGTTATGGACTGCCATCGGTAGTTCCTCAGCTACCGACGAATAGCCAGCAAGCATTAGCAGTCCGCCGATGACCATTCCGACTCGACCAAAAGTATAACCGTCAAATGCGAATCTATAAGCTGCGAAAGCGATGATACCGAGAGCGATTGCGATATACAGAGAAAGTCCTACCCGCTTTTGGAACCACAATAGTATACCCGCCGCGAAAGCGGTAACGGCCAACAAAGCGGTGGGGATTGGAAACAACGTTGTTTCGGTCCAAACTAGACGGACGAGATACAGGCATCCCAGGAGTAACGTGCACGAATAGAATGCGAGCCAAGCTGAAGGAAGAAGCAGTTTCTTCGGAGAGCCTCCAATTTCGTGGGTCGCAATTTCTTCGTCTTGACGTTCCATAAGATTCTTCCTGTCAACGGCCAAATTCACCGAGTGCTAGTAGTAATCTATAACCAAGTCAGGACGTCCGACAGAGCACTTCGTTGCCATTTTTGTTCGTCCGTTTTGGGGGTAGGATAGTCTTAATCAAGCAAGAGATCAACGTTGTCGCCGTTCTCTCGAATGATGTCGATAATCCATTCAAATAGTGTGGGCCCTCGACCGGTCATGGCGTTCTCTAATCGTTCCCGACCCGCTCTTACGTTCGACGGATGACAAGTCTCCAAGTTCTTTCGGAGCCAAGTGGCCATGGATTCATGCCCAAGATCAATGGAGGATTTCGACGAATTTTTCCATCGGATGGTACATCGCTCGTCCGTCCAAGAGAGGTAGTCATTGAAGGCGTCAAAGTTGCCTTGCCAGTGTCCGCCAACATAGCAAACGAAGCACCGATTGAACTCCACAATGAAGCCAGCGAAGTCGTTGAAGTTGTTGCCATTAATCTCGAACGTGCGTTGTTTCACAGTGTTCCCGCCAAGCATTTCGAATGACGAACGGTACCGATGACCGAGCGGCGGCCAGTGGATTTTTCATCAGGAACCGGCCGATCCCATGCTTCGGTCCATTGGATGGTTCGTGCATTGCTTTCGCCGCAGCATAATCCTGAGGGCTTCGACACTATTCAGTCGATCCCTTTTTCTTACGTGGCACTACCATTCGCCAACCAGTTCGCTCTGTGATAGCCCAACTGTGGTAGTGCCTTCGTCCCCGTTCGATTGTATTTGCGAATATCCATGGCGTACCAAATTCATCGATCATTGCGACACTTGTAGGAGTTTTCCGTTTTAGCATCCGATTCATGAACGCCTTCGATTCACGGTGGATGACGTATCCAGGCTGTTTCCATTCCTCAGGTAAAGAAATGAATCTTACGCGGTCGCCGATCTTCAAATCATTTGGATTGGGCATCTTTGATAACACGCATAGCTGAAATAAACTCGTTGCCGCCAAGAGACTTTGACTTCAGGAAACGCCCGAGCGGCAACTCGGGAGGATTTTTTAATTCGTCGATCGTGTCGAAATTGATGAACGCGTCTCGATCGTAGTAGAACAAGAATGCGGTGACAAGATTTTCAACAGTTATTTGGTTGCATTGCTGGCGAGCATTCACCACAACATCCTGGACCTGTGCAATCTGCAGTGCTCGCTCGAGACTGTTTTGCACCGCCAAGTTAGGAACCTCGTCTTCAACTGCATATCGGTCGACGGGTATTACAGCACATCGAGTTGTGGAATTCCAGGCTTCGCCATATGGAAGGAATAGGTCCGCATCCAACGATAGCTCGACGGGATTTAGTAGTACCTCGCCCAAAGTTGTAAGCGACACGAATTCCTTCTTTCAACGAACGTTGGCTATCACGCGGCACTCGCAGGTAATGCCTCCATATGAAAACGTCCGTTTGCGTGCTCGGGGGAGGGCTTGGTTCGTCGGCATTATGAGGAACCGATCGAGTTTCGATTGAGATGGTATTGGCATGCAACTTTCAAATCCATGTGAGGCTTCCTGTGGTGTTTAGAGGTTCATAGTTCTGGATACATGTCGCCGCTTATTGATAGCGAGTAATTCCGTCGTAGGGCAGTGTCAGCAACGTTACGAAAATCGGGAACTTGCAAGTGTAACAATCCGATGTCAGGCAGCCGATTCAATTCAAAAACCAACATCTTGAGTGAGTCGGCGTCGAGGAAGAATGTCGGAGATTTGTATCGCAGTTCCGCAATGGTCTTCAAGACAGTAAAGTCCGAGCCCTCACCTCGGCAATGTTCAAAGATCAGTTCGTAGAACTCTTGATCCAGATAGATTGCAGGATCGGTCGTGTGATCTTCGGGTGGGTATGAGGAGTAACAAACACGGTATGCCATCAAATGTTCTTAGTCGACGTAAGCTTGCCATCACCCGGCACGCGCGAGAGATGATCCATTTAAAAACCGCCCGTTCGCGTGCTCGGCGGCATGGCTTGGTTCGTTGTTTTCAAATATTCGCTGTCTTTGCGATAAACCATTCGAAGTTGGACGACAGAGAATGTTGGCCTTGCTCGTCGTAAACGTCAACATGGACTGTTAGGAAACACCGCCCTTTTGCCGCCAAGTCGGAGAGTGATTGATCTATCACCGTGAGCGAAGTATTGATCTTTGCTGTTACCCTGCCGTTCGCGGGGTTCTTAAACTTGGCCGCAACGCGACGCACGACTGGGACAATTCCCTTTTCGTTCGCAAGAGCCTTGAGAAGAAACTCTCCTGAACAGGCTTCGGCCAGCGCAAGTTGTGCACCTGCGTGCACCGTACCTATGTGGTTAAGGAATTGTTCGCCAGACGGCAGCTCGAGCAGCCCCTCGCTGGTAGAAGACTTCTGAATGCTCACGTGGCGATTAAAAGGTAAAGTCGTCACTGATTCAATCATTACGGACCACACATGAATGTTAGAGTTGCAACAACGAACGACAATGTTGACCGGTCCCCCGCTAACACGGTCTCAAAGTTCGAAACAGGCCGACGGGGGGCTGCGGTGCAAAGTTTTGTTCGTGTTGTTTTACGCTTTGTGCAGGCGATTGCCTTGAATTATATCATCTTGCTTGATTGTCCGCACTGTACCGTCTCGCTGAAGTTCGCACCCCAAGTATTCCAACCCATCCAAACAGTACGGAACAAAAGATCAATACTGCGGCAATCGGTATCGTGATTGTAGCTCGCCCCTCAAACCTACCCTGCCCTTCGATTGAAGCTGCGAAAAGCACTAGTCCATACAAACCAAGAATCAGACCAACCAACATCGATACGGTGCTGACTGCGCCGATCGTCAGAAACAATAGTGTTTTAAGCTAATCATCGGCAGCCAGCGATTCAGAATCAGAATTATTTGATTCGTCGGCGTTGGAAGTATTTCGGCTTTCGTAGGGATTCAATCATCGCTCCTTAAAACGAACGACTCGATTCACCCAGCGACGAGATAGATCATTGAATTGTCAGTGCAAGTGATCGCCGCTTGGGTGCAATCGTTGGTTACGCCAAATTTGTTTTGCCGAGGTCATCGTATTCCGGCCATCCCCAACCACCATTGAAGTCTTCGATGTCAAGTTGAACGGAACCGAAGTGTTTTAGTTTCGAGAAGACACCGTCAACTTTCGCAGTTTTAAGCACTTCAAGAATCATTTCACCGACCGATTTCACAAACGGATCCTCTGATTCCTCTTCTGGTTCATCCTTATCAAATGCGACGACAAACTTGCTTCCATCGTACTTGATGACGGTGAACGCCTCACCCTCGAAACTTGCCTCAATTGCCTCAATCCAATGATCGTATTTGATGAGTTTTTCGTCCTCGATATTTGTAGTCCATGCGCCGTCACGCTGGTGTGCCGGACGTTCGTCGGGGTGGATAAAAATCCAGCCTGATTGATCGCATGCATAGCCAAACTCGATCGCGGACAAGCAAGAAGGCATTGAAGCGACAATATGCTCTACGGTAGCCTCCAACTCTCGGCGGAATATTTTGGCGTCTTCGCGAAGATCAATTGTTTGCATCGTAATCTCAACTTGGTAGAGGTACAGGATACTGCTCGATATAGCTCCACCACTGCGGAACAGGTACGTCAAGCAATAGCCGTTTCCGATCTTCGTCGAGTCCTTCGAGGTCTTTTGCCGTGAGTGGTTCTTCATTATTGCGACGCCACCGATGAAAGTCCGCGTCCCAGGGGAGCCCCCTCTCGTGATCCCAATTTTCTACCAGCTTCGGATCCTTGAGGAGGGCAAGCTCATATACGCAGTGAAGACCCAGATTGAACAACTTGAACGAAGGCGAGATCAGACCGCGGAGCTTCCTCGCGTTTGCGAAAGAATACTCCATCGACTCTAAAAATTGCTGCGGATCGCGATCAAGAATAGCTCGATAGCCAGAAAACTCAGATCTCATTCCAGAGGAAAGCTGGTCTTTGGGGAGCCTTTCAAACCAATCGATTGCGCCTTCTACGACGTCTCTTCGATCGCGAATTATTCCCAGAACCATATCCAGCGAGACCTTGTTTTTCAGCAAAGGATCTTTCTTGTTACCCGGCAACTCAACAAGCGGACAAGGTAGCGTGTCGAACCTTTCCATCATGAGCCGGTCGTTGCAAACCAATGCAACTATGGGCGATAGACCGGAAAGCGTAGCCCACGGCCACGTCAAGTGTCCATTGATCAGCCACTCAGACCTGAGGCCAAAGGCCGTAAACATTGCAATCTGTCGGGGATCGTCCAGCTGAAAGCGTCGAGATAATGCTATCGAATGCAAATCTTCTGTAAGCCCAATTCGATAGTTGAACAGGATGCGCTCGACTGTCTCCTTCTCGGGCCACGTATGTTGATGGATCTTCAAGGCCCAGTCAGGCATTTCCAGAGTCTCGGCCCGTTCCATAAGCAACTCGACAAGGGTCTTCTCGCCGACAACCACGCATTTCTTGACGGCATCCAGAAGCTTCTTGTCTGCGGCATTGAGCTTAATCATATTCCAAGCCTGATACTCTAGGCGATCAATGGATAACGAACGCCATCACCGGGTGACGGGAGAAAGGTTTCGATTTTAAATTTGCTGTCCACCGCAACTCCGGTGCATAGATTGGTTATCCGCGGATCTGCGTTTGCTCGACGGAATTGCGTGAACGCTTCGCGATTATGCGCTCACTGACATAGAAGCATAGCAAAAAGACTGGTGCGATGGAACAGGCCGCGGCGGACCGCATGCCACGAATCCAGTGCAGAGATGGAACACTTTGGGCTATTGGGACGTCCCAGCAAAGGAACCATACGATAGGCATTACAACAGATAGAACGAGCAGAACGAGAGCGAGGGCGTGGAAGGGATCAATCCGCTCAC
>CAIXME010000487.1 GCA_903920425.1 uncultured Pirellula sp.
CGCCGCTTCGACAAGATGAATGGTGTATTGATCACCGAGTACCTGCTGCGCGGATCTCGCGATGGTGTAAAAGCTGGGGGAAAATCGGCGGTCAAGCAGCGTTTGATTGCGAATAAACTTGAGACATTGGGAAAGCAACATAGGCGTAATCTTGCGAGCACGATTGCCTAGATCCGCCATATAGCTTTGACGCGCCGAGATCATCAGCTCCTTGATCCCCTCGACTGCAATATCGGCATCATCGTCTAACGATTGACGTGCCCTCTCATGGAGTCCTGTGATAAATGGTAGTTCGCCCAGTAAGAACAGGAGGGTTCTCGAGTCCACTCCAAAGTTTTCTGCTTCGTTGACCTCAGGTGAACTCAACGCTTCATCGTATTCGCTCGCATCATCAACCTGGTCCGACTGAATGCGAAGGGAACGAATCGACTCTCGAAGCCAAGGCCAGTCCTCCAAATCACATAAGCAGACCAGCTTGGAATCGCTCGTGCGAGTTAATTGCACCAACCTCTTCGCCATATGGGCAATTCGGTTTTTTCGGGTCTGCTCCTTGGGAAAAGGAATGGACGGCAATGCGGCGACGCAGAATCGTTCGATGGTTGTCGTTGCCAAAGAAAACGGGTCTGGAAAAACGGACCCTTGGACATCAAATTCACTTGATTCCGGGTCGATAAAATGGACCTGCAAGTTTTCCATTTGGGCAAATCGTAGGGCCGCGATCACCGCTTGGCATGGATCGATCGGCACGTACGTCGCCGCGTGCTTGGCCGCCATCCTGCGTTGGCTAGGTTCTGACGTCTCAGAAGATTCGTCGTCATCGATGGCCTCTTCATCTTCTCCATGCTGCGATTCCGCTTCGGATGACAATTGCACCACGGCGCTGATCACAGGCAACCGTTCAATGCCAGCCATCACAGGAACGCGAAACGAAGGAGGTAATGCGATAGCAATCGATTCGAATCGGTTCTCAAGCAAATAGCGTCGCACCGCGACAGCATACGAGGCACTGCCGTGTACCACTGGGAGTAGTGTTAAACACGAATCGATTTGTAGTGAATCCATCGAGGGCAATCGCAAAATGAGACATGGAGCATTCGACTCAACACAATCTTAGCAGGCAACTCGGGCTTTCTAAAAGACGGAACAAATTTTTGTTGAGCACATTCGGCATCAAATTGATGCATTTGTTCGAGTCGCATGGATAAACATGTGTCGCGTTCTCTTGGTTGATGCATGTTTCGGTACACAACTTGCATTCCTCTGAATCCATGCCGGCTTGGACACGTTGCGTTGCGTTCAGCCTTGAGCGATAGGCTGCAGTACTAAATCTTTAGTGATGTTGGTCTTTGGGGTGAAGGAGTTCAAAATGCGTTCGCTAAAATATGCTTTACAGTTAGGTTGTGCCGTTGGATTGCTGAGTGTCGGTGTCCCCGTGGTTCAAGCTCAAGGGCCTGCGATTGCATATCCCATCAGCAATTGGTCCTATATTGATCACTCCAGCACAGCCGCTGAGGGGGCTTTACGAGGACAAGCTGCCGTAATCAGCTCTGCTGGGCAAGCGGAATACATGGATAGCCTGGCCGCCATCAATTACCAAGAGGCCTACAAACGAGCGATCGAGAATAGCGTCGCGGTCACTAAAGCCTACTACGAGCGCCGAGAGCTGCATGACGAGTACATGAAGAAGTACGGCCCAAAACCTTTCGTGGGTGAAGCACGCCGAAAGGCCAATGAATACTATCAGCCAAAGAGGCTTTCTACCCAGGAGTTCGATGCCCAAACAGGCAAGCTGAACTGGCCGCATATTCTCCGCCAAGAACAATTTGCCCCCATCAAGAATCAAATTGACTCGGCATTCGCAATACGCAATGCGGAGAATAGCGGTGATGGTAGTTTGACTTACCGACAGATCCACCAGCTCTGCAACTCGTTGGCAGGAATCTTGCGAGACAACATTTCGCGAGTCACAACCGATCAGTACCTGGATGCAAAAGAGTTCATTCGCTCAGTCGAGCTAGAGGGACGCTCGAGGGTCACGGGCCAACCAATGGTTGTTCCTGTGAATGCAGTGCCGGCAAAAGACAATGGAGTTTTGGAACCATCGAAAGAAGCAGCGGTGGACGCCAAACCCGCGCTGGGTGCCGCGAATCGTGACTCAGCGATTGCCAAGTTGAAGACATAGTAGAAATCGACGGAAATTCTTTTCCCCGCTTTATTGGTAGTGTGTGTGTGGGGCAGGGAAAAGAAGAGGCTGCCGAGGAGGGACGTTACGGAAGTGCGTCTCTCCTCGGTTTTTTTATGATCGGAACGCGCGATGTGCAACTTGGTCGAAGAAACTCGCGACCGACTCAAGGGATCGCGAGTGAAGTTGCTGTGCTTGATGCGTTTCGCTGAATCGTTGGTTGAGGAACAGTTGCCCGTCTCTTGAGGCAGTAGTTGCTCGTTGGAATGGCGGGCTTCGGAAGTTTCACAACTTCCGCTACCCGTTTGCGTGGCGGTTTAGAATATGGCTTCGAATCGCAGGCCTGGAAGCAGTGCGTCGCGGTATTGTCCGCCTGGATGAGCTATGTATTGCAAGTCTGGTTGCAACGAGAAGCTCGGACCAACGATGTACTTGTAGAACACTTCGACCGCCGTTTCCGATTTCCCAATATCAGAGCCATTGTCGAATTCGACTTGCCGGAACGGATCGCTAAACTCTGCACGTGCGAATGCCGCACCCAAGATGTCTTCATCTCGGCCAGGAACAAAACCCTTGTAAACCAAGCCGCCCCCAAAGTAGTTCTGGAGCATGTTGCGGTTACCTGGTGCATAACCGTATTGAAAGAACGCTCCGAGTCCTTGATCGTCGTCTCCAGAGTAGCTTTCTTTCCAAAGCATTTGGTCTACGGTGGTGAAGCAACCGTAGTTCTGGCGGAACAATCGAGCATCTGGATCTGAGCTTAGCTCTGCCCAAACTGTTTTGTCTGAATGATGCCATAGGCCGGTTCGAATGGTTGTCGGTAATTGACCGTCTGGACCGAGTTGCGGCTTCAATGTCATTTGATACAGAGACATCAATCCGTTGTGTCCAAAAGTATCAAAGCCCCATCGAACGCCCTGAGGGCCCGAAGGTAACACGCCATCGAATAGCCCTATCGCAAACTCCACATTCTCGACGGGCATCAAGAACATCGATAGTCCCAACGCCTGACTAGGAAAAGTGGGCAATGGGATCATTGGAGGTAGTCCAAAGGACGAGTGAACAAACTCTCCCCCCAAGTCGGTCAGCGCGAAGTCTGCATTCGTATCTTGTTTACCGATCTTGAATCGGAACTTGTCGTCTGCGAGGTACTGTTCAAACCAGTATTCTGCGATCGTCGTAAAATGAGGACGTTCGGTGTCGCTGATCGTTGAGTCCAGATTGCTGAATAGCTGGACGTCGCCCACATAATTTGCCGACAGCGGATCGCCCGATAGATTTTGACCGTAGACAAACAATCGACCGCGATCCCACAGACCTAGCTTGCCCGTGTCAGCGGTCGCGACCAAGTCCAAGTTGCTTCGGTAGTTGGTTGGTCGGCGATCGGTCATGCCGCCGCGAGCCAGTGTGTACGTCTCACCGGTATAGATGCACTCAAAGGCTATCCCGCCATTTTTGCCAAAGCTGTGCGGCAAAAATCCAAGGATACCAGGTACTTCTTCTTCTTCGCCCGCTGCATCGGCTGCATCTTCGGCCGCTTCCTCGACCGTGCTTGGCATGTCCAGGTTACGACTGGGGCTACCGGGAATAATATTTCTGGTTGTCCTATATTGAGTCAGAACGGATTTTCTCAACTCGCGATCGGGCTGCGAAGGGCGAGGCAAGGTATTGTCTGGTTTGATCGCTTGACGTTCTGGATGCTGTGGTAGTGGTAACGCATTCTCGGTTACCAAGGCATCGTTATCTTGCGACAACTTGGTTTCAGGAGGGGGACTAGGCACCTGGGCTCGCAATGCCTGCGTGGGTAATCCAACACAACCGGCAATAAATCCGGAAATAGCCAATCTCTTCAAAGCACGCATTGTTGTTTGCCCCCCGACAAAACGAACGTCGGCAACCTACGAACGACTTAGCACACAGGAAGTGTGTCGTGATGTCGCAGTTGCACATAGGAAAAATCGCTTAGGCGTTAAAGTCGTCACATTGTTTCTGCGATCTCCATTATTTTTGGCCTTGACGGCTGCATTACTCAAAATTTCGTGAATGTTTGTGCAGGTCATTTGCACAGGTTGGCAACATTTCATTACGCGGACAAAAAACATGGCAGGCAAGTCAGTCTTTGGCAGAATTGCAACCCGGATCTTGGGTGGCTTCGGTTTGGTTATCATTTTGTTGTTTGTTGCATCTGCAGCTGGCTACCTGGGGATCGCAAAGACGGGTTCAATGCTGAACTTTCTGACCGGCCCTGCCTGGTCGACGGCAGACGGTGCAATGGAAGGGGTGATCGAAACAGAATCCCAGATGCTCGGCGTGTACGCTCTCATTGCGGGCGAAAAATTAGATAGCAAAGACCAAGATGTCCATGTGGCAGGTGAAGCTGCGAAAGAAGCATTCGATCGCGTTCGAAAAGCTGAATTGCTCCCCCCGACAATGTTGACACGTTTGGAAGAACTGCAAAAGAACTATGAAACCGAGCTAAACGATGTTTTGAGTGCATTCTCAAATAAAACGACAGCAAACGACAAGTGGCTTGAGTCTGCCGAGAAATTCGAAGAAATCTTGCATGCCACAGCAAACAACTTCAAATCGATTGAAGATAGAGAAATCGGGGCAGATGAATCGAGCGTCGTCTCGTTGTATCCGATCTTGACCAACCTGCGAAATCTAGAAGGCAAATGGCAAAAACTGGAATGCGATGTCAACCAAGACAAACTGACCAAGACATCGGCTAGCTCGTTGGAATTGGACCAATACCTGACTCAAATCGCAAGTGCCATCACTACCTTTAGCAAGACGGCTCGTTCCAACAAGTCTGCGAAAGAACTTCACAAGAGCGGTGATGAGTTTGTTGCGTCGCTGGAAAATGTTCGCCGAGACGTCACCAAGTTCTTGGACTGCGACATGCTCCTGAAGCGAAAGAAAGAGGAGTTCACAACCGCCTCGTCGGAATTGTTGTCCTTCGTTGGTGAAATGGAAGACATTGCAGACGGCAAGGTTGACTCGGTTATCGCCGAAATCTCGCCGGTAGCAAACTTCGTCAAGCAGACAATCGTGATCTCGACCGGGATCTGCATCCTGGGTGCATGCATCGTATGCTGGTTTGTATCACGCTCGATCACCAAGCCTCTGCAACTTACGATCAACGCACTCAAGGATATGTCGACCGGCGATGGAGACTTGACCCGCCGTCTAGACGAATCGATCGCTGGAGAGCTCGGTACACTGGCATCCTATTTCAATCGATTCGCTGCTCGAGTTCATGATGCGATTGCGGAGATCAACGAGCAAATGCTTCGCCTGTCGCGATCTTCGGATTCGCTTGAGCAATCGGCCAAGGAGAACTCGGTTCAAACGAGCGAGTTGCATGAGAAATCAGTTCAAATGACCAGCTCGATCGACGAAATGACGATCAGTATTGTCGAAATCGCCAAGAGCTCCGAGCGAGCTGCCACAAAGGCCGACGTTACGGCTTCGATGGCAAGCAACGCAGACAACAAACTCGCAAGCCTTGACAGTGCCGCTGGCGATGTTGGACGTGTTGTTAACGTGATCGAAGAGATCGCTGAACAAACCAACTTGTTGGCACTCAATGCGACCATCGAAGCTGCACGTGCTGGTGAAGCAGGGCGTGGGTTCGCAGTGGTAGCAACAGAAGTCAAAGAATTGGCCAAGCAAACCGCCATGGCCACCGAAGACATCCGCAAGCGTATCGATGGTATTCAACAATCGGCACGCGAAGTGGTGAGCTCTATCCGTGAAATGACGGATGCAATTGGCATGGTTTGCTCGGAATCGAGAACCATCGCGAGTGCTGTGGAACAGCAAAGCGTTACGACTCGCAATATGGCTACCCACGTTGGCGATGGACTCAAGGCCACCGAAGCGATCGCCGGGCTCACTTCCAGCACCGAAAGCGGATTAAGAGAATTGACCGAGATTGCCGATTCGCTAGAAAGCTTGATCCAGCAATACAAGATCAACGAAGCACCACGTCGTCGTAGCGAAGACTACGTCGGAACAGGTGCGTAGTTAAGCTGTGTATGGTAGCGGACGATGCGAATCGTCCGACGCCCGATTCGTAACGGAAGATGTAAATCTTCCGTTCGTCATTTGGTAGCG
>CAIXME010000488.1 GCA_903920425.1 uncultured Pirellula sp.
TATCTGAGAGCGACCCTTATGCATTAGCATTTGTCGACATGCGAATGCCACCAGGATGGGACGGACTGAAAACGATTGAAGAAATCTGGAAGATCGACCCAAAAATGCAGATCGTGGTTTGCACAGCTTACTCGGATCTTATGTGGAAAGAAGTACTCGCCCGAATTGGCTACCGCGACAATCTATTGCTCTTAAAGAAACCATTCACCGGTGAAGAGATTTACCAACTGGCTATCGCTCTTTCAGAAAAGTGGCAACTAAGTCGCAATATCGACAAGCAGATTTCGTCATTGGTACAAGTCAATGAAATCCTGCAAAACGAGATCGCCAACCGCAAAGGAGTCGAAGAAAAGCTCAGTCAAATGGCCTACTTCGATCGCCTCACGAATCTCCCCAATCGGTTCGTTCTCGGTGAATGCCTCGAACGTGCTCTTGCACGCCGCACACAATCGAGAGACACGTTTGACGCGTTATTGTTCATCGACGTGGATGACTTCAAATTGATCAACGACAGCCTTGGACACAATGCGGGCGACCAGTTGCTGGTTAAGATCGCCACGCGCCTGCGTGAACATCTTCGCTGCTACGATATTTTGGAAAGTAAAAACAGCCCGATGGCAGCGAGGTTGGGCGGCGATGAATTTGTCGTGCTCATCGAGGACCTGCACACCGAACGCAATGCTGCCATGATTGCGAAACGGATCGGCGAAATGTTGAGTTTCCCATACGACATCCATAACCAAGAGGTGACGGTAAGCACAAGCATCGGCGTTGCAATCATCAACGGTGATGTACACGACTCCGAGGAAGTGTTTCGCAATGCAGACATCGCCATGTACCACGCGAAAGCGTGTGGCAAAAACCAATTCTCCATGTTCGATAGCAAGATGCATGATTCCGTCGTGGCTCGATTGGAGAGCGAACGCGATCTACGATCAGCCATTGAAAACGAAGAATTCGAACTGCACTTTCAACCCATTGTCTCGCTTAACTCGATGAGCGTTACCAATTTCGAAGCATTGATTCGGTGGCGCAAACCAAACGGAAAGATTGTGCCTCCAGATCAGTTCATCAAACTGGCAGAAGAGACCGGAATGATTGTGCCCATCGGACGCTGGGTAATAGAAAACGCTTGCAAGACACTCCAGAAATGGGATGCGCAGTTTGGCAATTGCTCCAATGTTGCGATCAGCGTCAACGTGTCCAAGAGGCAATTCGCAGAGGGGAATTTTGTCGAAGACTTTCAATCACTGCTAAGACGGTTTGGTATCGACGGAAGCAGATTGCATATCGAAGTAACCGAGTCGGTTGTGATGCAGAATCCTGCCAAAGTCGTCGAACGTTTACAAGAGTTGCAAAAACTTGGAATTCAAATTCACATGGACGACTTCGGCACCGGTCACTCGTCATTGAGTTGCTTGCATCAATTCCCAATCAATGTACTAAAGATCGATCGCTCGTTCATTTCCACGATGCAAGCCAATTCCAGCTATGCAGCAATCGTAGAAACCATCGTTTCACTAGCTCACAATCTCGGTATGGACGTCACCGCAGAAGGGATCGAAACGATTGAACAACTGGGCAAATTGCAATCGCTGGGATGCAACTTGGGTCAGGGATACTACTTTGCCAAACCGTTGCCCTTTGACCAAATCCAATTGCCGTTCCCCATGCGATCGGAAACTCCTGCACATGCCGGAATAGTACTCAAAGGTGGTGATCCAATCATCCTCCATCCAACCGGTTTGCCCATCTAATTGCTTGGCAAAACGCAAACACAAACGACGCCTTTCTTACGCGTAGCTTTTATTCTTTTGGGTGCAATTGGGCGACCGCGGTTTGTTCCAAAAATCAACATATTCTCTTTAGAATGCTGTCTTTAGATACGAATACTTATGTTGATGCGTGAGGCATCGAATCGATTCCGCTGAATCGATTCGACTCCACATCTCTTTGCCCATTGATTTTGCTATACACGCCTCGCAGGGAATTGGATTCGCTCATGTTCACGATGAACCGTACTCGGACGCTCAATCAACGCATACAGGCATTGGAACAACAGGTTCGTGATTACGCACTCCAAACCCAGAATCAGTCTGCAAAGCTGAACGCGATCAACCGATCGATGGCCACGATTGAGTTTGACGTCCATGGTATCGTTTTGGATGCCAATGAGAACTTTCTCCAACTGATGGGCTACACCAAAGAAGAGATCGTAGGACAACACCATCGCTTGTTCGTCCACCCGAGCGAAGCCGAAACAGATCGCTACTTGCGATTTTGGAATCGACTTGCACGAGGCGAATACTTTCGATCTGAGTTTAGGCGAATGACGAAGTCCGGCAGAGAAGTATGGATCGAAGCAACCTACAATCCGGTTTACGATCAATTCGGCAAACCTGTGAGCGTCATCAAATTCGCGACCGACGTAACGAGCAAAAAGAGGACGATGGTGATCGATGCGAGCAAGCTCGATGCGATCAATCGTCGTTTTGCAACGATTGAGTTCAAGCTGGATGGAACGATCATCACTGCTAACGAAAATTTTTTGACGACCATGGGATACTCCATGTCCGAGATCGAAGGGCGCCATCATCGCATCTTCGTCAAACCAGCGTACGCGGAATCAGAAGAGTACCAATCATTTTGGCAGGCACTCCGAAATGGTGATTTCCATTCCGGGCTGTTCTGCCGCCAAGGCAAGCAAGGACAGGATGTCTATATTTTGGCATCCTACAACCCGATCATGGGACTCAATGGCGAAATAGAGTCCGTGATCAAGTACGCGTCTGACCTTTCTCAATCAGAATTCAATCGCCGCAAAAACATTCGTGTCAGCCAATCGCTCGCCAATAGCGTAGCGGAAGTGCGAGGGTCCATTGAGCAGATCTCCGCGAACGTCGGAAGAACGACCGAACTTTCCCAGGGAGCCGAAGCGTTGGCCAAAAGTACGCAACGTACCGCTGGCAGCTTGGGCGACGGCAGCAGAAAGATCGGAAAGATTATCGGGGTCATCGAGGACCTGGCCGAGCAAACAAACCTTTTAGCGTTGAATGCATCCATTGAATCGGCCCGGGCTGGCGAATTCGGAAAAGGCTTTGCCGTCGTTGCCGTAGAAGTAAAGACGCTGGCTCAACAGACCGCCATGGCAACCAAAGGAATTTCCGAGACGATCTCCGATATCCAGAACTGCATCGCCGAGGTAATCGATTCGACGTCGATGATCTCGGAAAGAGTCGCTTCCGTGAACGATAACATGGCAACCATCTCTACGTCGGTCCGCGACCAATTCTTGTCCATGTCGTCTGTCGCAGAAAGCGCGAAAGAACTACACGTCGACGTTGAAACCTAAACTCTCTCGCAGCTGCACCCAAGACTCGACGCCGTTCTGTACTGCTTGCGACATGATCAAACGTTCGTTAGAATGATGTAGTATTGTGGGCGATTTTGGATGGTGCTGTTCCATCAACCTCGCTCGCCATATTCCGTCGTCACGCAATTCCAATATTGCGAGCAACTTCCTCTCGGACCGGGTCTTCTATTGCCCCTGTGCCGAAGGGACTCTCGCGAGTAACGAACAAAGGCAAATTGGGATGTCTAGCAATCCGCGTTTTATCATGATCGGTGGCTTCCTCGGCGCAGGCAAGACGACCACGATCGGTAGACTAGCAAAGCACTATCAATCTCTCGGCAAGCGCGTAGGCATTGTTACCAACGATCAAGCGACCGATTTGGTCGACACCAATTTGCTGCGTTCTCAGGGGTTTGACGTTGGTGAGGTTGCGGGATCATGTTTTTGTTGCAATTTCAATGAGCTAACGCGGACCGTGGAGCGGCTCGGTTCCGATCAGCGCCCCGATATTGTGATTGCAGAACCAGTTGGCAGTTGTACCGATCTGGTAGCAACAGTCATTCGCCCATTGCAACAGATTTACGAACAGCCTTTTGATATTGCACCCTACGGAGTCATTTTAAAGCCTAGCCACGGCCTAAAAATATTGCGCAAGCAAGGCAAGGGAGGATTCTCTCCTCAAGCCGAGTATATTTTTCGAAAGCAGATCGAAGAAGCAGACTTCATCATCTTGAATAGAATCGATGAATTGACAGTGGACGCGATAGCGGAACTCTCGTCTCTGATCGAACAAAATTTCCCTGGCTTGCCTTGCATTCGAATGTCGGCTGTAACGGGGCAAGGCTTCGATGCGTTCTGTGAGTATCTCGATCTCTCCGGGGATTTTGGAACGAGGACAATGGATGTCGACTACGAAATCTATGCAGTCGGCGAAGCGGAGTTGGGCTGGCTGAATGCGCAAGTGGGACTTAAATCCCAAACGCCTTTTGATCTCGATTCGTTTGCTATCCGATTGCTCGAAGAAATAAACAGTTCGTTATCGGCCCACGAAGCTGAAATCGCGCACCTCAAAGCGATCGGAATGGCGGATGGCAACTATGCTGTCGCCAATATCGTTAGCAGTTCGTCGTCGGCAAAGTTATCTATTGGTTGCGGTTCAACCGTTCTCGCAGCGGACCTCGTGGTCAATGCGAGGGTTGCGGCAGATCCCGAACTACTCACGAACACTATTCGATCGACGCTGCGATCCGTTTGCCAAGATTTCGGTGTCGAGGAAACCGTCAATACGTTGCAGTGTTTTCGCCCTGGCCGTCCGGTCCCAACACACAGGCTGGCAGGTACAGAATAAATCAAAACGGATTAGCATTCCCCGGCTCCCACTCGGTATAGTTTAAGTCATCCCGCCGCTTCTGAACCATTCATTGGACAATGCGCAAGTCGTTCGATCGATTCGATAACCATCGTTAAGGAACGTATCATGGAAATGTTTAGTCGAAGATTTCTTTTGCTCGCGGTGGCAATGATCGCGGTTTTGGTTCGAACCGGCAATGTTTTTGGAGTAGAACCATATGGCCCGGAAAATGCCAAAATCACGATCGTTGTAATGGACCCGATGTCACTGCCTCTGGCATGCGACTGTGTTCAAGGATACGCACAACGAAAATACGAGACGCTTGCGGATTACTTGACCGCGAAACTAGGGACATCGGTTCGGGTTGTCTGGAGTGAATCGCTGACAGAAGCGACCAAAACGCAAGCCAAGAATGGAGTTAGCGTCGTGATCGGCAAAGACTCCGTAATTCGCGCCGATTCTTTGAACACGAAAATTGCATTGACTCCGATCGCTCAATTGTCAGACATGAACGGCAGCGTCATGCAGCATGGACTTTTCGTAGTGCGGAAAGAGGATTCAGCCGCAACCCTTTTGGACCTTGATGGCTATAAAGTACTTTGGGGGCCCGAGGATTGCGATGAAAAGTCGTTGGCTCCAAAAGCAAAAATCAAAGAGCTTGAGCTTGCTACTCAAGATGGCGGCGAGTGCGCATCATGCTCCATCGCCGCTAAGCAATTGATCGCTGAACCAGCGGACGCAAAGGTTGCTGCCGTAATCAGCAGTTACGCCGAACCTCTACTCGCTGGTTGTGGCGCCATAAAAAAGGGGGACTTGCGAATTGTAGGTAAAAGCGATGAAGTACCTTTCATCAGTGCATTCGCGAGCAACGAGCTTTCAGAAAAGGAACGCGAGGCAATCAAACAAGCTCTTCTAGAGATGAGCAAATCCAAGGAGATGCTTACTTCATTGGAAACCAAGAACGGGTTTCTACCGTACCGTTCCGAAAAGCGGTAGGCTAACACACAATCGCTTGTCTGCTGGCGCTTGTCTGCTGGCCATTGCCTGATGGGCGTTTTGCCCGTTAGGTTCTCATTTCAAGCCGGCAGCACCCCAAATCGAGAGCGTTAGATACAGCTTTGCTGCGTACTACCTCTCGATTGATTTGGTAATAGATAAACTTTCCTTCACGCTTTGTGGTCACCAAACCCGCATGGAACAAAACTCGCAAATGGTGCGAAACATTGGCCATCTGGGAGTCCAACAGCAACGACATATCCGTCACTGTCAGGGGACTCGTTCGCAGCGCACGCATGATTTGCAAACGATTTGAATCGCCAAGTGCTTTCAGATAGTTGGCGCAAAGTTCGGCTTCGGACAAAGCCTCTTTCGCACTCGCCTTATCATCTTTCATTGCGATTTGCATTCCGTTCTCAAAGCCGAATTGATTGTGCTGGGTCGCTTTTGAAAGCGCAGTAGCTCCAGCTGCTTTTATTATCGCAGCCAATCTCATTTCCTCCAAGCCTTTGCATGCCGTTCGCCGTCTACTTTTTTAGTACCCAGTTTGGGCGGGGAAAGTGGCAGGTGTAACCGTTGGGAATCCGCACGAGATAATCTTGGTGCTCTGGTTCTGCATCCCAAAAATCGCCTACCGGCTCCACCTCGGTAACTACTTTACCAGGCCACTGCCCAGATGCATCCACGGCTGCGATCGTCTCGATAGCCACTCGCTTTTGTTCATCGCTGACGTAGTAAATGGCGGACCGATACGAACTGCCTCGATCGTTACCTTGACGATTCGGGGTGGTGGGATCATGAATTTGAAAGAAAAATTCCAGCAACCTCCGAAA
>CAIXME010000489.1 GCA_903920425.1 uncultured Pirellula sp.
GGGAATCCTAGTTGCGGAAGACGTAAAACCTCGTAGCGGAAGATGTGAATCTTCCGAAGCGGAGCCTATACGCCCAACCCCTCAAAGCCCCCATGATGGGCACAATCGACTAGCGATCAAGCGTAACTCAGCAACCTCGTAGAGGAAAATGAGAATCCTAGTTGCGGAAGACGTAGATCTTCGTAGCGGAAGATGTGAATCTTCCGAAGCGGAGCCTATACGCCCAACCTCTCACAGCCCCCATGATGGGCATTAATCCAAGCGATTCAGCGCCCATCGCCGAATGCACTACGAAACTCGTCTAGTCAAACGTTACCCCTCGGCGTTCAGCAAGCAAACGCATGGCAATTTCAAAATAGGGGTAAGGGATTTTTGGGTTGCGCTTTTTGGCCCACACAAAAACGATGTTGACCATCGACCGTGGGATCTCCTTGCTGTCGACTTTCGCGACGACTTGGTCCAAAAATGCTTGCTGCTCAGGCTGAAAAGTCCGGAGGCCAAAATAGAGTTGATCCTTGAGTTCAACGACATTAAAGGACATCATCCTTTCCGCTTCATTGAAATCCAAACCGTCCTGGCCGAAGGTCTTGACAGTAGCGGGGCTCGCAATTGCTAGCAACAATCCAGCGATTCCACTGAATCTTTTCATCGAGTATTTCATTTGTTTCGTTTCCGAGCTATTTCAAGTATCTTGACTGATCTTGGACAATCGCAGGCGAGTCTACCCTGGTAAACAACTTGCAATCTGAGGACAATACGTTTTCAGATGTTGTGGAAGCAAGTCAATTCGGGAAGGTTATGTGAATTGGGGAACCCGGACAGCAGAAATTTTGAATGGCCCGAGGCTGGCAGATTAGCGGGTGTCGATTACGGTACGGTCCGTATTGGCATTGCGGTTTGTGATCCTAGTCGCACATGGACCAGCCCACTGGAAACGTATACGCGCCGCAACGCAGTGCTCGACCAAGAACATTTTGTGCGTGTTGCCAAAGAAAACCAGATTATGGGTTGGGTCGTGGGGTTGCCTATCCACTGCGATGGACGTGAGAGCAAAAAATCCGAAGAGGCCCGTGAGTTTGCGATTTGGCTTAATGACATTACAGGTCGTCCAGTACGTTTCGTCGACGAACGTTACACTACAGCACTTGCAAACCGAATGCTGCGCGATGCCGAGTTAACTCACAAGCAGCGAAAAAAGCAAGTCGACAAGATCGCGGCCCACTTTATTTTAGAATCGTACCTTGAGTCAGCTAAACAGCCCTGGTTCCAACCAACACCACTGGAAGACTGAATCCATGCATTTCCGAGACCTTGTTCCTGCCCGATTGCGTCAATCCACACTGAGAGTTTGCGTCCACGTGTTGGGGATCATCGTTGCCACATCGTGCCTGGCACAAGACGACTCGGCAAAAGGCGAGACCGCAGTTCCTACGTCAAAAGAACCGCAAGGGTTGACCAAATACCTCGGTCGCCGCATCGCTTCTCCCATGGGCTTTCAGCATATGGATTGGTTGAGTCGCCCGGAGCGAATCCAAGAGGAAAACCCACAAGAAATGCTCGATCAACTCGGCCTGAAGCCGGGAATGGTCGTTTGCGATTTGGGCTCGGGAGACGGCTACCACACTTTGCAAATGGCACCAAAAGTTGGACCCAATGGTCGTGTGATCGCGGTCGATATTCAGCCGCAAATGCTCCAAGAATTATCTAGGCGTATGATCGAGAAAAAGATCGAGAATATAGACACCATTATCGGAGAATTGTGGGACCCCAAACTGGACGAAGCATCCGTCGACTTGGTGTTGATGGTGGATGTCTATCATGAATTTTCACACCCCGTTCAAATGCTCGCGGCGATTCGCAAGGCATTAAAACCGGACGGACTGATTGCTTTGGTGGAATTCCGAGCCGAAGATCCGACCGTGTTGATACGGCCAGAACATAAAATGACGAAAGCTCAGATCCTGAAAGAATACAAAGCGAACGGATTCAAAGTAGCTAAAGAATACGAGCGGCTTCCATGGCAACACTTGATGTTCATGCAAGTGGATAAGAACTGGAAAAAGACCCAAGTGCCAGAATAGCCCAGCAACGTAATGCTCAGACAATTCGCAATCACGATCGCCTATGACGGGACACGTTACGGTGGTTGGCAAATACAGCCAAACGCAAAAACGGTTCAGCAAGTCATTGTCGACGCCATAGAACAAGCTACGTCGGAACGAGTGCATGTACAAGGAAGTGGACGCACGGATTCAGGCGTTCACGCTGTTGGGCAAATCGGTTCGTTCCGCTTGCAGGACTGGAACCCAGGTCCAGATCGATTGATTCCGGCCATCAATCGATATCTTCCCACCGACATCGTCATCCGCGACTGCCGTGAAGTTGTGACGACGTTCGACCCGATCCGACAGGCTATCAACAAACGGTATCGATACAAGATACGCAATTCACGTGTTCCCGACGTGATGGGCTATCGATACCACTGGTGGATCCCAAAACCGCTAGACATTGACAAGATGCAACAAGCATCGTTGCATCTGATTGGTCAACATGATTTCAAGTCCTTTGAAACGTTGGGCTCCCCGAGAAAAAGTACAGTACGACACGTCCAAGAACTAACCATTCAACCTGTTGAGGTGATGGACGGGTTAGAACTCTGGGTCGACATTCAAGCTGATGGCTTTTTGTACAACATGGTGAGGAACGTGGTGGGCGCTCTATGGACGGTTGGCTCAGGTCGATTCGAACCCGATTGGATTGCAGAGTTTCGCGATCGAAGGGAAAGGGATACTTCGAGCCATACGGCCCCTCCACAAGGGCTATGCCTCCA
>CAIXME010000490.1 GCA_903920425.1 uncultured Pirellula sp.
AGGCCCATCGGTGTGTCATATTGACTGTGCCAAGTTCCTAAGAGCTTTTCGTCCGACTGGAACAATAGGGGTGCAAATTCTTTTAGAGAGCGACGCCATGTTTGCCATTCATGCGCCGTTTCCGGCGAAAGGTAGTACTGGCTGTTTACACCAGATTCTTTAAGTGCTTTGGTCGTTGCCTCGGGATCACCGCCGCGACGTGGCTGTGCTCCTCCACCAACTTCCTTGCTTCCGTAACTGACAAAGACTAGCTTGATCTTGTCTTTAAAGCCTTCGACTTTTGATGCGTCCTCCGCGCTAATGGTCGCACCGCTAAACAATCCGATATGCGAGAATTTGTCGGTGTGCTTCAGAGTAATCAACTTGGTTTCCATGCTCCCCATGGACAGCCCTGCCATCGCTCGGTTGGGTTGATCGCTCAGTGTTCGAAAGTTAGCGTCAACGAAAGGTACAAGCTCGTCAACCAGGACTTTTTCGAAGTGGCTAATATCGAAATTGGCCATTCCGCCCATGCGAACTTCGTTGGTCATTCCATAGGTCATCACAATGATGAATGGATTTGCATTTCCGGACGCAATCAAGTTGTCCATGATCAAATTGGCATGTCCTTGGACACCCCAGCCGTATTCATTTTCTCCCCATCCGTGTTGTAGGTAGAGCACAGGGTAGCGCTTTGCCTGATCGTTGTCGTATCCAGGAGGTGTATAGATGAATGCTTTTCGAGTCGATGAAGTGCTCGGTGAGTAAAACAGAACTTCACGAAGCTGCCCGTGCGGTACATTGGTCACTGCATAGAAATCTTTATCTTTCGCAGGGATCTCTACTCCACTTCCCCACCGCATCGCGCCAAAGTAGTACTTGCTGTTTGGATCCGGGACTTCAGCCCCATCGATCTTGATCGTGTAATAATGGAAACCCTCATCGAGAGGACGAGTGAAGCCTGTCCACACACCGTTCTCGTCCTTTTTGAATTCGCTACTATCTCGAAAGCTACAGGAAACGCTCTTTGCATCGGGAGCGACGATACGAAATTTTACGCGGCCCTCCGAATTCACTTTCGGGAAGTCTTTGCCATCTTGATTGGTGGAAGCAGGCTTCCAGTCGTCGATGGGTACTACTTCTTGAGAATAGCAGGTTGTGCAGAGGAAGATCGACAAGACCGAGAGCAGGAAACGTGCATGTGTCATAGCAAGAACCAGGTTTAGAGAGGAGGTGCTGAGAGAAGACAACTTGGCGTTGGATTCACTTGGACAAAATGATGTCACCCGTCCGAGTGTCTCGCAAGGCATTGTACACCAAGCAAAGGTGGGGGTAACGCAAATGTCTTGCTGCGACTGCAGCGATGTGGCTCGTTTTGTTGTTGGTAAAGAATGCACCGCTTGCGTGTCACCGTTAGCAAGGTTTTGGTTCGACACGGAAACTCGTCGGTCGCAGAGCCGAAGACGTAAATCCCTCAAGAGCAAAGATCCCCTGTCTGAGAGGTGTCACGCTTGGATTGCTGCACTTTTACACGGGCGGATGTCACTGCATGGTGTGAGTAGACTGTCGCACCGATATACTTGGTACCACGTTTTCGCCACCAGCATTGCCACGAGAATGACCTGTATGCGTCAAAAACCTATCTTAACGCCACCTTTTTTACCAACGTATCTCACGGCTCGTGATCCTGAGTTCCCGGTCGTCATTTCTGAAAGAGCGGCGAAACGACTGTATTGGCATGTGATTAACAATAGCAAAGAGGGAGTTGGGTTGCTCTTTCATGACGACGCTGGGTTGCAGGATGTACGGTACGCTGATGCGGGGCGCCTGGACAAGCAGGAGTATCGGACTTCGCACTTTGGGCGTATACCGATTGCGGTACATCGAACGCAAGAGTCCTCGTTGAGAGGCTTCTTGCTTGACATCAAAACGTTCCCGCCAGGCCCTCCGAACCTGCACTTAATAGAACTGGAAGAGGGGCTATGGCCGGCGGCTTCTGCACCTGGGCGACTGGCATTATCGACGAAACTCTTAGGTCGATTTCATCCTGAATTGTTCCAAGCGGCTGGGCCCGTCGTTAGATCCTTGGCCGCGTTCTTTCGAGTTACCTCTCAGTTCGGTTCTGAGCCGAGTGACGCTACCTGGATTCACCGGTGGATCGGCATTCACGATCCGGATGGACAATGCCAAGTGATTGAGCGATTGGCCGAGCATATCTGGCGCGGTGATGCTAATCCTGCGTTAGTTGTGGATACCAACCCGCTAACCGTCGCCGCTTATTCTCCTGACCTCGACAACGTGATGCTCCTTCGTCTGCCAAAGGAAACACCGCAGTATTTATCCATGGATCTTTCGATCGGGACACGCTTGGTGACATGCAATACGTA
>CAIXME010000491.1 GCA_903920425.1 uncultured Pirellula sp.
CCAGAAGCATTGGCACATTACGTATGCAGGTAAAGCCGTATCGGAGGCCGGTTTGAGAATCGCTGTGTTCCCTGCAGCAAGTGCCGCGGCGATTCCACCGCACGGGATCGCGATGGGGAAATTCCACGGACTGATAACGACAACGACTCCGGTGCCTTTGACTTTGAGTGTTGGGTCGGATTGCATCTCCAACGCGCACGTGGCGTAGAATTCTACGAAGTCGATCGCTTCGCTCACTTCAGGATCGCTTTCGGGGATCGTTTTTCCCGCGTCCGCGATGGCCGCTCCGATCAAATCATTGCGGGCGATACGCAGTTCTTGAGCGACGTTGCGGAGAATTCGGTAGCGTTCCGATGGATCCATGGATCGCCAACCGGATGGATCGGAATCGGCGCATTGGACTGCTTGTTGGATCTGAGCTTGGTCCGCTTGACGATACTTTGCAGCGATGGTTCCTGGTCGCGATGGATCGATGGATTCGTAAAGAGGTCCATTCCCGGTGATCTCTTGATTGCCAATGGAGAGTGGAATCTCCGTTGCTCTCGCATCGCAAAGCGGTTCCCATTTTTGAACAATCGACTGCGCCCAATTGGAATTGGTCACAAGCGAAAAATCGGTATCCGGTTCATTGACAAGTGCTTTCCAGCTAGCTGGTGCGGGAGGCATTGCGGGAGCCGCGTTTCGATCTTGTTGGCGACGCGGCTGAACCGAGACGGTATCAATGCGTTCGATCGATTCGAGGAATCCATTTTCCAATCGCTGCCAGGTAGAGCCACCCGCTGAAATCTGAAAGGCATGCCGCAAGAAATTGTCAGGACCGGTGTTCTCGTCTAGCCGTCGAATCAAATAGCCAATCGCATTGATGAATTCCTCGCGTTGGCACGCAGGCGCGTAAAGCAATACACTGCGAGAGAGTTCAAACATCGCACGACGCTGGTGATTGGCCATCCCCTCGAGCATTTCGAATTGAACGCGTTCTAAAGCATCTTGCGAAGTGGCAAGGACCATTGCAAAGGCTAGGTCAAAAAGATTGTGGGAAGCGATCCCTAGGTGGACTGCTTTGCTGTGTTCCGCTTTCAATCCATATCGCACCATGCGTTTGTAGTTTGCATCGGTTTCGATTTTCGAGCGGTAGGGAGCTTGTGGCCATCCTCTCAAGGATGCCTCGGTTCGCTCCATTTCCATGTTCGCACCTTTGACGATGCGAATGGTGATGGGTGAGCCACCTTTTTCAAAGCGATCCATGGCCCACTGGGTGATGGTTTCTTGGACTAGGGACGAGTCCGGGATGTAGGCCTGCAACGCGATTCCGCTGCGCACTTTTTCCATACCTTTGCGGCCGAGCGTGTGCATGAATATCTCGGAGGTCAGATGCAAATCGCGGTACTCCTCCATGTCGAGATAAACGAATTTCGGAACTCGTGTTCCGTCAGCGCGGACGAACGTTTCTTTGGCGGCAGCGCGGTACAACAGTTCCAGCCGATCGGAGACTGTGCGAATGGAGCTCTTGCGAGCCAAGGGTGAGATCTGGGAGTAGAGCGTCGAGATTTTGATCGAGACGCATTCGATTTCAGGGAGTTGCAGGGCAGCTAGATAGCGATCCAATCTGCGGCGCGACTCTCGCTCGCCCAAGATGGCTTCGCCGAGGAAGTTCACGTTCATGCGCAGCCCTTCCTGAGAACGTTCCTTGAGGTGGCTAGCTAGTTTGTCGTGCTCAGCTGGCAGGATCACATTCGCGGTTTCCTTCCGCATTTTTTCTTTGACCAGCGGAACTGCAACGCCGGGCAAGTACTCTCCAAACGATTGAAATCCTTTCAACAACGCTTGATCGAAGACGCTAAAAAAGCGGGGTACACCTTGAACATCCAAGATGTGAACCATTTGATCCACAACGCGGCCAGGAGTTGCACTGCGAAAGCTCTGATCGGTGATTTGAGCCAGCGTCGCCTTGTCTTCGGGGTGCTGCAGCATGCGGTCCAGTTCCGCTTGCTGGCGGCGCTCTTGTGGAGTTTGTAGCTTGCTGGCACGCTGTTGCAGGAGAGTCGCCAACCCTAGAGCAGCTTGAACAAGCCGTTTATCATCGAGCGCTGTTGGGCGACCGCCAGCGATACCTTTGTCAGAAAGCAACGTGCGCACTTGATCTAACGTAATCGATTCCACAGCTACGGAGTTGGTCATTTGGTTCTTGTTGGTGATAGATGGTGGTTAGGGTGTGAGTACACACTCAAACGGAACGGTGTCAGCAGCATTTTTCGCGGGAAAGGATTTCGTTATTCTACCGTTTTCGATCAGGAACGCTCCACCAAGTTGGAAACCGTCGCCAGAGAGTTTTCCAACGCCGTGCCCCTTGAGAATTGCAGCGCGGAACCCTTTCCACCATACCTGTGGACCAAACAATTGCGACACTTCACCGCGTTTCAATTCATAAGCTCGGTATAAAGAGCAATCCGGATTGGAAATGTGCACGACCGAGGATAGTCCAAATGCGTCCAGCATCCGTTGGCCGTCCAATTCCGAGCTCATATGAACGACCACGGGACGAATCGACTGCGATTGCAACGAAGGGAGCATGTGCTGAAGCTGGGTCAGCGTTTCTCGACAAAATGTGCAGCCAGCATGTCGGACGAAAATGAGTAGCGTCTTACCTTTTGCGCTGTATTCGGCAAGACTTTGGCCGCTCGACGTCATCGTTGTCGCGTTCGCTTGATCAACTCCATCGGCTAGCGAGTCGTTAAAGTCGCGGAGCGGAGCCGTGTTGGCTTTGAACGCGAGATAAAGCATCGCCCCGAAAGGGACCCACCAAATCAAATCGTTCGAGATGATGGTCAATCCCCAGTTCCACGGGAGTTGGCCCGTCAGTGCGCTTTGGAAAAAGCCGATGGGGCCTAAAATTTTGCCCATGAATCCGACCAGCACGATCGGCCAGTGACGGGTAAAGTCGCGAGCTGCGGCCCAATAGCCCACGCCATACACGCCGACAATCATCCCTACGCATTGCCAGATACCCGGATAGTTTGGTCTCGCGATACCCGTCCAGTCGAACAAATGATTTGGAAATAGAATTACCCAAGCACCCCAGGCCAAGTTATAGACGGCAGCAAGCTTTAATACGGTCGAGGGCCATCGAGGCAGCGCTGCGTTTGTAGGGGTGTCCATAGGTGAATCGTGCTTTGCAAGAAGGGAATGGAATAGTGGGAGTAGTGTATAGCAACCAACGCAATGGATTGGATGGTAGATTTTTCAATCCTGTTAGCCGTGACTACTCTATTGGATAGACAATGTGTACTCGGCTTTGCGACGCAAAGAACCGTTGTACCACCGAGGCTTGCCGACCGGCTTTATTTGGTATACTCGCATTTTTGGTAAACGCACTAGGTCCATGTGGTTTGCCAACGTCCGATGCCCAAACCGTCACCTTGAGCGATGTCCAATTTGAATTACCTCGCACAACATTCAGTGGACAGCGAATACGATCATGTTATCTGCGTTCCTGGTCCATCGTTCTCCCCTGCTGCATCGAGGGGGAATACTGTAGAGAGAACCATCTCATGTTGGGTTCGGTATCTGGTTTTTATCTTTTGTTTGGGCTTGGCTGTCCTCTCTAGTTCTGCCGGTGTGTTTGCTCAAACTTGGGTCGACATGTCAACCGTAAAACAGCAGCATTGGATCACCCAAAACGCTGGGCAGATGAGCGCGCAGACCGGGGATTTGAAGATCAATGTTTCGTTTCCAAACTGGTTTGCAAAAAACGCAGGGTACTGTCCCATCCACTTCCAGATCCTACCACAAAAAGGCGTAGTCTTTCGGGACGATGCTGTCGTCCAAATCACTATCGGAGGTTATGGGGGAAACTCGGCGGGCACCCAAGTCGAAATTACGCTCGAAAAAGGAATGCCCGAGGCCGTGTCGGACGTGATCATTTACAACGAAATGTCATCCGGCGTACAAATCCAAACCAGGCTGAATGGTCGACTTCTCCAAGGGCAGTCCACGTATTTCTACACAGGGGCAAACGACAACGATGCCTTTCAAAACGTCATCGTAGTGTCAAAAGAAACGCCTCGCTTGGGCCGCAAAGCGCTCGCCGCACTCGAAGAGATGGCAACGACCGGAAAATGGTATTCCCAGCTCGAGTATTACGAAGCGATGTTTCACCGAGGCGTCTATGCTGATGCCAATAGATTGCCAACGAATTGGCTTGAGCTAAGCAGTGTGGAGCAGTTGACCATCAGTGCGCCTACGCTGCGCCTCGTGAAGCCCGACGTGTTGGCTTGCCTACGTGACTTTGTCATGGCTGGTGGTGATTTGCTGGTCACCCAAGTTGAGTCCGAAGACGAGATGGCAATGCTATTGAAGCTGGACCTGCAGAGAACCCTGGTCAAAAGCGAAGAAGGATCGAAGAAGCCGCAGCGAAAAAACCCAGTCCCGTGGGGGTACGATACGACATCGATGACGCAGCCGGACGCTGCTGAGCAGGTTTCGATGAGCGATTTTGAACACCGATATAATGTTATCGAAGGAACGGTTTGGGATGCATTTGAGAGGGAAACCGCAAGAGCTGCATTCCGTCGTCCATCGCAGAATGGCTACTTCCAAAACTATATGAACCAACCGGACGATCTGATCGGCGGCGTTCTCGGGTATTGGAGAGACTTGCGCGCTTGCGGTCTCGCTTACTTGGATTACAGCGTTTCGAATACCGAGGCTGCAATCAGCCGCATGGCAGATGCGTTTGATGGATTTTCTTACGTCGATATTGCAAACGAGAATCGTCTGCAATCGCCCATTTTGGTAGTCAAAGGGTTTGGACTGGTTCGGCTCGAACCAGGAGCGAATCGGGATCAGTTCCTAATCCGTTTTCATCGACTATCGCAGACCACCGGCATACCTGAGAATTTCAAAATCAACCGTCCAAAGCGATTTGAAAATGGAGTCGGTGATGATTATTGGCAATGGCTAATCCAGTCTGTTGGCAAAACACCGGTGATTCCGTTTTTGTTCTTTGTCGTTTTATTTGTCGGCGGGGTGGTACCGGGAATCATCTTTTGGTGCAATCGGCATCAACGTAGGATTTGGCTGATTGTTGCAATGCCCGTTGCAGCCCTGATTGCAACGCTGCTTCTTTTTGCATACGGATTGGTCAAAGATGGAACGCAATCGATTTACAAAATCCGTTCACTGACATTTCTCGACAAAGAGGGGGACGGCTTTGCGTGGTCACGGCAAACCTATTTTGTACCTTCAGTGCCGTCGCGTGGACTGGAAGTAGGTGCCAAGACGCAGCTGACCCGTTTGACGTTTAGCACCAGCGCAGAATGGCGAGACGGAGTCCATTTACCTCTTCCTGATCGACAACTCTTTCAAGGTTGGTTACCACCTCGACAGCAATCTCAGTATTCCTTTGCTCATCCTGTACTAAACGTGCAGCCGATTCAACGCGACAATGATGTTGATGCGGTTCTACAACAAGCATCGATCGTCAATGCCTTGAATGTTCCATGGCATGTAGGTGTCTTCTTTGCCGAAAATGGCAAGGCCTTTGCCGCTCAAGATGTCGCGCCTCATAGTAAAGCCATTTTTACGGAGTCCTCGACCGACGATGCGATGGCCATACTGCGAAAGCAATACTTGTCCGCGCCTCTGATTGCACCAGCGGACGCTCCATCGGCAGATCAACTATCGTTGAACGAGTATTTTTTCGAGTACTTTACGTATCGAACTACTCATTACAACATGACGGGAACGATTTCCGAGGAGCTCGATTGGCAGAACGAACTCGGAACAACGTTCGCAGGAGAGTCCTTTGCCAAACCAAGCCTGCCAAATACGTTTATATTGTTTCTTGAAAAGGCCGACCATGTCGAGCGATTCCCTGTGACGGCAACTGAAAAGCCGGGGTTGCATACCATCATCGGACATTGGTAGCGCACGCTTTAGCGTTAGAATCCCCCACAAACGATCGGCGGATACCCACTGGTTGATCAACGAGTGTGCGGCCGACTATGGGATTGCCTGTGCCCGGCAGCGAAGCTTTCTTATCGCAAAATTCTATTGGTGGATTCTGTTTGGCGTTGATCAGCGATTGCTTTGCCGGTCACCGAGCCTACCGCACTCCCTGCACCAGACAGTAAAGGGGTCACGTAGAACGGAACATAGGTCGAGCTTGGAATAAAGAAAGTAGCTTGAGAGACCATGTCGCCTCCCAATCGGCCGTATGCTTCAGGTAGCAGTTGCTTCTCTAGTGGTAGGTCTTCGTTTACCTTGGCATAAGTGAGCACGTCACTTGTTACCGACATGTCTCGAAAGAGGGGGAAGACAGGCAGAAGATTGGCTGCAATGTATGTCCCAGGGTACCGTTGGTCATAGATTTTTTTGACATAGCCGGCTTGCGCAATTGCTCTCGAGGGAGATGTAGAATTGATTGATAGGGTATTGGTGTAAGCGTTGTATTTGTCGTATCCAAACACACGGCCTGGAAGCAGGCAGTATCCGAGATGGCACATGGTTCCCCCGGTATATTTCCAGAACGGTGCGATACGCCGGTTGTTCCGCAGGCGACTCCATTGTTCCGATGGATTGTATTCGCGAACGTCAATGTTGATCCCTTGCAGACCATTTGCATCCAAATAGTCAGAAGCGGTTTTCACCGCATTCAATCTGCGTTCTTCATCGCTCAGCTTGGCGGTAGGGTCTTTGGAGGGAAACCAGGATCGCAATAATTTGACTGGATATTGGATTTTGCGTTCCATCGCATCGAGATTAGGATGCGGGCCCCCGACGACGATCAAGTTCGGGGTGTTGGGCAGTCTCGATTTGAGGTCCGCTTTCGAGATGCCGTATTGGTAGGTGTCACGGGCGCAGCCTGCCGCTGAGCACGCGACCACCAACGCGGCGATGGCGTACGGTTGATTGGTTTTAGCCGAGCTTGTTGTACGATTTCGGGGTGTTTTGGGCATAGGCAGTTCTGTTTTTTGTGCCGAGGCTCGAAGCCTGCGAGCGAAAGTCTGCCGATCGTGACCACCGATTCATTTCCGACTCGAAATGCTAGATCGAAATCGATCTGCGATTATGGGTCGGAGACGCAACGCGTGGCAGTCGAATCTCAACAACACATCCAGAGTTGGGTGCAGACTCAATCCAAACCAGTCCGTGGTGAGCATCCAAAATGCGTCGAACATTTGCAAGAGAGATTCCGAGTCCTCTGCCGTGTTCCCGGCCACTGAAATAGAGATCCCAGGCGCGGGCGGCCGTTTCGGAGGACATGCCGGGCCCTGTGTCGCGAATTGCAATGCGAATACGCGAAGCATCGCTATATGCTTGTTGCGAGCCATCGAGGGAGTCGTCTTCCGGACCGTACAGAGGGCTACCCTGAGCCACTTCTGCACAGATAACTTCGATGCAATCGGTTGGACGGCAAACCTGCAAGGCATTTTGAAGAACGCTGGCTATCGCTTCTGAAAGAGATGCCCGTTCCACTGCCCCAAACAAAGGAGTCGGTGACAATCGTAGTTCGCAATGAATTTTTGCATGTGTCCAAGCCATCAGTTGGTCTTGGACCGTTTGTCGAACAACCGAGACAACGTCATCCGACTGCAGTTTCATAACGCGAGGTTGCACCACACGCATCATTTCAGAAAGCATCTCGTGCGCACGCATGGCTTGGTCGACGATGGTAGCAAGCGATCGTTTGTCGGTTTCCGAAGCAACGGTGCTGATCAGTTGTTGGGCCCGAGCGGCAATATTGGCCAGCGGGTTATTGATTTCATGGGTTAGGCCATAGGCGAATTGGTAGATGGATCGGCGGCTGGCGCGTTCGATCGCGGCATGGATGCTTTCTTGGTGACTCATCGCCGTGATCGTCGCGTGGATCGCGTCGGACAGGATGGATAGCGCCGACGAGTCCGCTCCTGTAGCCGAGTCTGGCTGGACCTGCAGAGTGCCTTGTCGGACAGTATCCAAAAGAGCGTTGAGTCGGTCTAGCAGAGTGCCATCGCGGGCGGACAGGTTCAGTCGATCGTCTATGCGATCAAGTAAATTGCCGAGCTTGTCTTCGAGAGCGTTCAAGGTGGCATTGCTGGCAGTTTGCAACGAGAGCCACTGTCGGAATTGGATCGCCACCGCCATCAATTCGCAGGACAGCGTGAGCGCCTCATCCCTCGAGATGGTTGCGATCCTTTTTCTTGCATCCCCAGTTGCATCGATGTTTTTGTTACGTGTTGGTTCGACCATATCCACGTCCCGCTCCAATTCGTTGAGGAAGGTGATTTCGAATTGCGTTGCAGTCGCGTCGACTTGGGAAATGTTGTGTACCGACTTCCTGGCCTGCCGGTTGGGTGATTTTGGGTTCTCGCGGTTTGCGGAGGTGGTTGCGAGTTTGGCTTCGGATGGAGGAGTTGTTTTTTTCACGGCGGGATAGTCACTTTGGCGTAAAATCATGATGCGGTTGAACCGAAACAGTCTAGTCTGCGAGGCGACAGGTCGACAAGACTATGAAACGAACATAGCCACCCTGGTCTGGGTGGCTACGAAGCGATTGAATCTGTCAAGCGAAGCAATTAGATCGCAACTGGGCGATCGATTTCGAGCAAGTCGCAAACGCGATCGAGGAGTCGATCGGTGGTAAACGGTTTTTGCATGAAATCGTTGGCACCTGCCGAACGTAGGTCGGATACCTTGTCTTGTTCCACCATACCGGAGATGCATAGAATCTTGACGGAATCCATGGTGCGGTCGCTGCGGACGCGTTGGCAAACTTCTCGACCATTGATATCCGGTAGCATCACATCGAGAACGACGACGTCAGGTCGGAATTCTTTGACTTGCATGCCTGCATCGAATCCATTGTTCGCTGTGCGAATATCGAATCGCCCATCGCGTTCGAACGTATCGTACATGAGGTCTACCAAATCCTGATCGTCATCGACGATCAGCAATTTCTTCTTACCGCTTTCCAACGCGTCGGTTGGAATACCGTTGTCTTTCATAAAGACGAACAGCTGGTCGCGGGGGATACGGCGGAAACGACTACCTGGAACGCGAAATCCTTTGAGCGTACCATTGTCGAAACAACGAATAATTGTTTGTTGGCTCACCTTACAAATCTTGGCGGCCTCGCCGGTCGTGAAAACAGTTTTAGTGCTGGACATTGGGGGAATCATCCTTCCTGAATGTTCGTGGCAATGTTGACGACGGGTCGCCAAACTCGCACGGTCGGTCTATCCTGTGACAGTAACCACGAATGCCGAAGTTACCGAACCTGCCGTGGTCAGGGCGGAGAATATCGAAGCTACACAATTGGGGTCAAGATGGATTTCAAGACAAGTAGTTCACAGTGACTTCGTAATCTGCGCAGCTAAGGGCCATCGGGGTGGATAACGAGTCGATGGCAAGCTGGGTCGGATTCAAGATACCAATCGAAATCAACAGAAAGCAGCAGAATATGTCTCAATCCAAAACGTGTCGCTGGGGGATCCTGTCAACGGCAGGAATTGCACGAAAAAATTGGCGCGCCATCGCAAAATCTGCTTCAGGGACCGTTGTTGCCGTCGCGAGTCGCCGATTGGAGGCCGCTAAAAAGTTTGTAGACGAATGCAAGGCCGGTTGTCCCCAATCGGGTTTGCCAGAGGCGATGGGCAGTTATGAATCGATGTTGGCACGAGAAGATATCGATGCGGTCTATATTCCTTTACCGACGGGGATCCGCAAAGAATGGATCATTGCTGCTGCCGAGCATGGCAAGCATGTTTTGGCCGAAAAGCCGACCGCCCTCAATTCAGCAGATCTCCGAGAAATTCTGGACGCCTGCGATCGCAATGGGGTTCAGTTCATGGATGGAGTTATGTTTATGCATAGCGCCCGTCTCGAGAAACTTAGGCAGGTTCTCGACGATGAACGTTCCATTGGGAAGCTCAACCGGATAGCTTGTCAGTTCTCCTTTTTAGGTGGAGACGAGTTTTCTCAAAGCAATATTCGTGTGGATAGCCAACTGGAGCCGTTTGGTTGTTTGGGCGATCTCGGGTGGTACTGCATTCGTTTTTTGCTGTGGGCTAACCAATGGCAATTACCTACGGAGGCAGTTGGACGTACCCTGCGCAGCTTAAAGGGGAACGGCAGCAATGGTTCTGTCCCGGGGGAGTTCGTAGCGGAACTAGCATTTCCCAACGGCTCTACTGGCAGCTTTTACTGTTCTTTCCTGAGTGGGCATCAGCAGTGGGCTCATATCAATGGCACGCATGGAAACATATGGATCAACGATTTTGTGCTTCCCCATTTCGGTTGCGAGGTTGGGTTTGATGTCGAGCATCCGCATTTCGAGATCTCAGGGTGCGACTTTCATATGCAGGAACATACAGAACGTGTTCGCGTGCAGGAGTACGCCAGCAGCTATAGCCCGGCCCAAGAAATCAACATGATCGAGGCCTTCAATAAGATCGTTATCAGCGGAGAAGTCGAGCCGAAATGGGGCGAAATCGCATTCGCTACCCAACAGGTAATGGACCAGTTGTTTTACGGCAAGTAACGTCTATCTGGCCAAGATAAACTGCAGAACGCCGGCCAAACCAAATAGCGATAGACCGGCAAATGCAATCGCGAACCAGGACAGAATTCGGCCGGGATATCGAATCCCGGTTCTGTCGGCAAGATTGAAAACGAGTTGCTCAGCCTGTGTGCTGGACAGTCCCAACTCATCGCGGTACAGGCAAACAGCTTCTGCCCAATGACCTTGTTGAATGAGGTGTGTCGCTAGAGAGTCTAAATTGGACATACTTCGAAATGCCTTGCCGAGTGTTAAGCTGGGTGGCTTGCGTCGGTCGGAGCCTCTGGGGAGTCGAGGTGGCTCTTAAGCCAGGATGGAATTAAGAAAATGAGAGGCCTATTGCCATCGGCTTTCGCGAATTGCCGACTTTAGGCAAACCTTCGTCTTGAGACGATTTTTTCTGACTCCTATACTCCCGAAGCGTTGTGTCCTCTCAACCACCGCAATTTTCCTCCAATAAACGGAGGCGGGGTGAGTTGAGTAAGTCAAAATCGATTTCCAAGGAGAGCGACTCGGTAGTGGAACGGAATCCTCTAGCCGAATCAATCCGAGCGTCAATACTTCCTTATCTAGCGATTGGGCGGATGCGTTCGAATCTTCAACCCGCTGCTCGTTTTGCGAGTGGTTCGTGGTTGGCTGCGCTCTGCTTGTCTCTTTCGCTGTTCATCGTGAATGCCAATGTCAGCGGATTGAACGCCACGTTGCATGCAGCGGAGATCGGTGTTCCGCTTTCTGATCCGAAGTTTGCAATCAACGCATTTGCGCATCATGCAACGAAACGAAAGCAAGGGATCTACGAGGTGATCACCCTGTCGGGCGGTTGCCGAATCTATCAAGGTTCGTTTCAGGCGACTTGCGAAACGGCGCACATTTGGATCGATCGTTCGGTTCCCGAACTCAATACAGAAAATACACCTAACGAGCAGACAGCACCTAAAAAGTTTATCGTCCAAACGGTCGGCGGCAGTGATGTCCGATGGTCCGAAGAGCAACGACTGCAAGACAACGAATGGATGGGAAGACTCTTTAGCTTCTACGATGTCGGCTTTCATGTGGATAGCTGGAAGGATCCAACGGGCGAAGCGCCGGACCTGAATTGGGCCGCCAAAAGCAATCCCGCTGGTGCTGAAGTAACAGATGGGATCGCATGGGATCCAAAGGACAACCAAACGCATGTTCGCTTGGCGGCTCAAATCAGTTCCATGCAGCAACAAGCCCCTGAGACACTGCCCCGTCCGATGACGCAGACCACGCCAAGAGGTGGGATCGAAATCCAAGGTGGCGTCCCCGGGCAAAGTATGCAAATTGGAAATACACAGATTGGTGCCACGGTTATCGAACCAGGCTCGATGGAGCTTTTCCAATCGATCCAGACTCCAGCCAATACGACTCCGGAATCGGTACAAGCGTTCCAGGCTCCTAATGCGATCAATATTGGTCCTGCCCCTGTGGCCGCTCCAGTAGCCATGACACCGGGATTGAGTTTACCTCCACCGCAACGCATCAGCGCACGAACGTTTCAAGTCCAAGGACGCAACGGCAGCGATCCGCAATTGAGTGTGCAGAACCGACCCGATCGAGGTGACTCTGTAGTGACGATCTCGCAAGGTATTCGCCTCATGTTTGAAAACGTAGCGGTTCAAACGGGTTCGGGACCTATGGATATGGGGACCGTGCTGATCGAGGCTGATCGCTGCGTTATCTGGACCCCTAACGTGATGAAGCTCATGTCGCAGAAGATCGACGACATGCCTGTCGAGATCTACATCGAAGGGAACGTCGTGTTCCAGCAGGGGCAGCGAAAAATCTATGCGGACAGGATGTATTACAACGTCCAGGCCGAATACGGAATGATTCTTGGTGCAGAAATACTAACCCAAGCACTGCAGTACGAAGGGATCCTGCGGCTAAAAGCGGACGTCATCCAGCAACGGTCTCGCGAGAATTTTATGGCCTATCAAGCTGCATTGACCAGCAGCCGGTTGGGCGTACCTCGATACTGGATGCAATCCGATCGTATTGAGCTAACCGACAAAAAGACGAACCCGAACACGATGATGTTCGGTCAAACCATGGCAGGCAAAACGAGTGACCAAACAGGCATGAAGGCCAAGGCGAGGCACAACTTTGTTTATCTAGAAGGGCTGCCAGTCTTTTATTGGCCGGTACTCAATTCGAATGTCGACACCTCCAGCTTTTATCTATCTGGACTCAAATACAAAAACGACACCATCTTTGGTAATCAAGTGATGGTGGAGTGGGACGCGTACCAATTGCTGGGCCTGCAAGGTATCGATGGTACGCGATGGAATTTTTCGACAGATTACTTGAGCAAGCGAGGGTTCGCTTTAGGGACCAGTTTTAACTACGGAGTGCCGGACCTGTTTTTCGGACCTGCCAAAGGAACCTTCGATGCATGGGGAATCCAGGACAAGGGGCTCGACTTCATTGGCTCGGATCGGTCAGGGCTGACGCCAGAAAAAGATTCTCGTGGTCGACTGATTTTTAGGCATCGTCAGTACTTGTCGCCAGACACAGAACTCTGGGCTGAGGTGGGATTGGTCAGCGATCGTAACTTCTTAGAGCAATACTTCGAACAAGAGTGGGATACTCAAAAGGACTATTCCACGGCGTTGCGATTGAGGCAATATTACGATCAGCAGATGATCGACATTTGGGGACAGGCTCGGGTCAACCCGTTCTTTACGGAAACCGAATGGTTGCCTCGACTCGATCACTATTGGCTTGGTCAATCGGTCGGCGATGTCGCAACGTATTACTCCCATTCCGATGTCGGATACGCACGGCAACGAGTTGCCAGCACGCCGACCAATGCTGCAGAGGCTGCCAAGTTCCAATTGCAGCCATGGGAAGTGAACGCCTCCGGATTGCATGCAGTAACCCGGCACGAATTGAATATCCCCTTTGACACCGGGTACTACAAATTCGTCCCTTTTATCTCGGGTGAAGCGGGCAAGTGGGGCGAAGATGTCACAGGACAAGATATCACACGGTTGACCGGTCAAGCTGGTCTACGCTCCTCGTTGCCCATGGTTCGTGTCTTTCCCGACGTTCAAAGTAACGTCCTAAATCTCAATGGGCTAGCGCACAAGATTTCCTTTGAAAGCGAGTTTATCTATGCGGATACGACGCGCGATCTCGATCAGTTTCCTTTGTACAATCCGATCGATGACAACTCGCAAGAGCACTTCCGGCGACGATTGGTGTTCAATACTTTCGGAGGTGTGTTGCCCGACCAATTTGAGTCGACACAGTATGCTGCGCGGCAAGCAATGCAACGGTACATGTCTGCCGCCAGCTCGGAAGTGGTCACCAATCAAGCCCAATCGCGATTTGGTATTCATCAACGTTGGCAAACCAAGCGTGGGGTGCCTGGTCGTGAACGTATCGCGGACGTCGTCGAGTTTGACGTCGATGCTATCTTCTTTGCCAAACCTGACCGAGATAACTTTGGTCAAGATGTTGGCGGTATCAACTATGACTTTCGGTATCACATCGGTGATCGCGTGACGCTGCTTAGCGACGGATACTATGATTTGTTCAACGATGGCTTAAAAGCAACCACCATCGGGAGCATCCTTTCGAGACCGGGTCGTGGGGATTTTTACTTTGGTCTGACTAGCCTTGAGGGGCCAGTAAGTTCCTTGTTGCTCAATACGTCCATCAACTATCGCATGAACGAAAAGTGGATCGCAGTCGGTGGGACTTCTATCGACCTTGGCAAGACAGGAAACATCGGGCAATCGATTGGTTTAACCCGCATTGGTGAATCCTTCTTGATTCGCGTTGGTGCAACGGTGGACAGTGGACGCGACAATGTTTCCTATAATTTCAATATCGAGCCAAGGTTCTTCCCAACGCGTGGGCTTGGTACAGTGGCCGGTCAAGCGATCCCGCCAGCGGGTCTTTACGGGCTCGAGTGATATTGCCGGCATAGCTGAGTCAAGCGTGCGTTGACTCGAATGGCCTGACGTGGATCGGCAAGATTGCAAACTCCCTCGTCGAGCCAACGTATCCATTGCGCAATAGACAACCCGGTCGAAAGTTGATCGAGCAAACGGCATTCGATCAAAGACTCGATTGCGTGATCAGGGTGCGATTCTTGGTAGCAACGCA
>CAIXME010000492.1 GCA_903920425.1 uncultured Pirellula sp.
CCAAGCTTGTTCATTGCCTACACCATTTGCGTCGTGCTGACCGTGGTGTGGTTCTTTGTGCCCGTCGTCATGTAACGATTGTCGGTTTCGATTCAACCGTCAGTCTGCCAAACCGATGAGTTGCCGAACTGATCGACTGCTTCAACGAGCGTTTTGGATTGAAGCGGTTTGATGTAGAGGCCATCAGGGGATTCGCGTTCGACAGCCAAATGCCGTGTCAGCCTGTTTAAGTTTTATGGCAGAGACAGGCTGAAAATCCTGATTTCGCGTTGACCGTCGTTGAGGTCGATAAAGCTAGACTTGCAATGCCATCCGGCTGCGACAATCCATTTCTCGAATCGATCGCCGGTATGCCGTTGAGGTTCGCTCAGGTAGACCGAGCCGCCGGGCTGGAGATGGCGTCGGAGGCAGGGCTCCAAAATAGGGAAGAGTTTTGGATCGTAGACGATATCTGAGCCAAGGATAATCGGGAATGGTTCCAATTGGGAGTTTCGGTCACGCCAATCGAGTAGTCGGACATGAACGCGATTGGCAACGCAGCGAGCGTTGAATCTGCAGACGAGCAAGGCCATGGGCACTGCGTCTGTAATGACGACATTTGCACCACGTAACCCAGCCGAAATGCCCGCACGCCCACTGCCCCCGCCGAGTTCCAAGATTCGCTTGTCCGCGATGGATGGAAGCGACCCTAGAAATGCGTCGAGACCTTGCGCGGCACGCCATGTCGCAGCCCAGAACGGATCCAGCTCGACAGTCCCCTGTTCCGATCGCGATAGAGCATTGAGCAATAGAGAGTCGGGATCCACGACGCGTGTCCAGGGATACTCGCGACCTGCGATGGAGGTGACGGTATGCTCAATGGGGACTCGCCTTTGAATTCGCGATAGCAAACGAAGTTCATCGGTCGAGCAATCAGAGGCCGAGGCCTGCGATGAGGTTGAACTCACCGTTTTCGTGTCCCGGATCATCGGACCTACCTAGGCTCTTCCATTTCGCGAATGTAGGCTCTGAGTCGCTCCAATTCGTCTTCGGTCCCTTTGAGCTTGAGCATGTTCGTGACGCGTTTTTGAAGTTCGATGGCGTTGACCGGTTTGGACAGAAAATCGTCTGTCCCAGCAGCGACAGCGCGTTCGATGTCACCCAGTTCGCTGAGCGCGGTAACCATCAAAATCATAATGCGAGCCGTTGTTGGGTTGGATTTCAGTTTGCGGCAAACTTCGAAACCGTTCAACTTGGGCATCATCACGTCGAGCAGGATCAAGTCTGGGTGGAACGTGTCCACCTTGTTCAGAGTATCTTGACCATCCACTGCGAGTTCGGTGTCGCAATCGACGTGTGCTAGAAGGGCTTCCAGCAATTCGCGATTCTGGGCGTTGTCGTCTGCGATGAGTATTCGAGGAGTTGTCATAAGTCGAAAGGAACCCGTTGGTTACACTGCGATTGCCAGGCCTGCTGCCGGGACGGGAAATTGATTTGCCATGTGCTTGACTTCATCGTGGATTTTTTGAAGCGTCGCCGCATCGTCGTGGGCTTTGAGCGCTTTGGCAATCCAAGTCCCGATGGCCCGGAACTCGTCAACACCCATCCCGCGGGTCGTCAATGCTGGAGCACCGATGCGGATACCGCTGGGGTCCATCGGTTTGCGCTGATCGAATGGGATCATGTTCATGTTGACAGTGATACCGCAGCTATCCAGCGCTTTCTCAGCGATCTTGCCACCGATCCCGAAGCTTGTAACGTCGACGAGGACCAGGTGGGTATCGGTACCGCCACTGATCAAACGCAATCCATGTCCCATCAAGGAATCCGCCAAAACCTTGGAGTTTTCAATGATTTGCTTTCCATAATCCTTGAAACTAGGCAGAAGAGCTTCTGCAAAACAAACAGCTTTGCCCGCGACGACGTGCATCAGCGGACCACCTTGGATCCCAGGAAACACAGCACTGTTGATCGGTTTGGCGTACTCACTGCGGCAAAGGATTAGTCCGCTGCGAGGTCCACGCAAAGTCTTGTGCGTTGTAGTCGTCACATAGTCCGCGTAGGGCACTGGTGAGTTGTGCACACCAGCAGCCACCAAGCCTGCATACTGGGCCATGTCGACGAGCAGTTTGGCTCCGACCTCTTTCGCGATCTCAGCAAATTTGTCGTGAAATATCTCGCGAGGGTACGCACTGGCACCCGCCACGATCAACTTAGGTTTGTGCTCGCGAGCCAATTTCGCAACTTGATCAAAGTCAATTCTATGATTTACCGGATCCACGCCATAAGAATGGAACCGATACAGCTTTCCGCTGATGTTCAAGGCCATGCCGTGGGTTAGATGGCCCCCTTGAGCAAGATCTAGCCCCAAGACTGTATCGCCAGGCTGGAGTGCCGACAGGTAAACCGCCGTATTTGCTTGGGAACCAGAGTGAGGCTGGACGTTTGCATGCTCGGCTCCAAAAAGCTGCTTGGCACGCTCGATGGCAAGAGTCTCCACCACATCTACAAACTCGCAACCGCCGTAATAGCGTCTACCAGGGTAGCCCTCAGCATATTTGTTGGTCAAAACACTTCCAACCGCCTGCATGACCGCGGGGCTTGTGTAGTTTTCACTCGCGATCATTTCGAGCCCCTCTTGCTGACGCAAAGCTTCGGACTCAATCGCCGCCCAAACGGCAGGATCCTGCGTTTGTAAAATACTCATAAGGTAAAGTGATGTTGCTGGTGATTTGGATATTTTTGGAGAGCTCGAACGCTAGATTCTCAACTAGTAGACAGACCTCGTCAATCTCGGATAACGGTCCGGTAACAAGGTTAGGTCAATTGGGTGAGGAACTTCGGATTTGTTTTTGGTTTGACCGGCGGATTCCGAGAATTTCACGCAACTAGCAGTTTAGGTAGATCTTAGGTTTGTTGGAGATGCGTACGCGCGGAAGCAAACCGGTTGGGTGCCGAGTTGGATGGACTGTGCCAGCCAACTAGACAATCAGCAAACTGGGAGTAGGCATATCCAAGTAACAACATTCCAAAGAAAGGATCGCGGCTTTGCTTTAAGAATGAACACCAACCTGTGCGAGTTCCCAATCGTCAGCCTTAGTTGCGACGGATCTCAATCCGTGCAACGCGGAGCCGTTCGGCTTTTGACTTCCAACTACGTCATAGTGGGCGAGCGAGGCTTGCGATACGGCTGCGCGATACCACGGAAAACGATAGAGGATGTATCCGACAAAGATACATTGGGAGGAACACTTCATGTGCCGTCCACATGGAATCAAAGCAAAAGCGAGATTGGGGACGTTGCAACTGAGTATGCCTGCTACTTTTATCGGGTTTGTCAGAGTAAGCTCGATGCAAGTGAATATTCCTCTGCATGGAGATGTTTCAGCGAAACCGAAGTTCGCAAACAGTGTTTGAAGTCAGGTAAACCTCTTCTCGACTGTTCACTTTAATGGATTTGAATTCACCATGCAGACATCTTTTGCATTTGCATGCACCAGAGCTATGAACGGCAACCATCCTATATTAAACAATCATCTATCACCTTCATTGCGTGCTAAGTCTGCAGGCGGTCTCGTTGCACGGGAATTCAAATTCCTGTTGCCGTACAACAAGGCACAAAAACTAGAGTCACTAGCGAACGCATGCATGGAGCTTGATCCACATTGTTCTCCAGACGCAACCGACGGCCAGGGCAGGTATCAAGTTCAAAGTGTTTATTTGGATACACCCGAGCAATCGATTCTGCATCGCGCGATGGGTTTGCGGAACATCAAATATCGATTGCGAAGATACGCCTTGGGAAGCACGTTGTTTCTTGAGCGCAAGTCCAAGCTAAACGCCGAGCTGGAAAAGAAACGAATCGTGGCTGACATGGGTTGTTTGTCCAAAATTGATGAACACATCGACAAGGATCCTATCGATAGCGTCGATTGGTTCGTTTCCGATGTTCAGCGATTGCGATTGAGACCTGCGTGCGTTGTCCAGTATCAGCGTCGCGCGTACTACATTGACTCTGATCTCGAGCCACTACGAATGACACTTGATTTTGATTTATCTTCCAAGGACTGCCTGTCTAATCGGTTCTCTGAAATTGAATGGAGCGATGGTATTGATGGTCTCAAATCAGCTCGCTATCGCCCTGGCCCATTGCAGTTTGTGATCGGGGACCAAGTGATCATGGAGCTGAAATTCTTTGGCAGTTTGCCATCGCTATTCAAGCTATGGATGATTGAGCTAGAAATTGCCCCCATCCGATTCTCAAAGTATCGGACGGCGATGAGCTCCTATTCTTGTTATTCCGAGGTGAGCTAAATGCCTGAAACGATTGAATCGATCGTGCCCCTCTCCTCGGGCCTGGAATACTACAACATACTGCTTCGATTGTTGCTAGCAGTTCTTTGCGGCACCGTGATCGCAGTGGTCTATCGTTTTAGCCATGGCAGAGAAAAGTACCAAGACAATCAAGCGATGTTTGCAACGCTCGTCTTGTTATGCGTTTTCATTGCGATGGTCAGTATGGTCATCGGCAATTCGGTGGCGATGGCGTTCAGTTTGGTGGGTGCGCTCTCCATTGTGAGGTTTCGAACTGTCGTCGAGGATACTCGCGATACGGCGTTCGTGATTTTTACCGTCATTACAGGGATGGCTATGGGCTCAGGGTTCTTCGCAGTGCCGTTGATCGGGATTCCGATCGCATCTGCCGTCGCAATTGGATTGGACCAGTGGAATCGATCCCGCGTTGGCGCACAAAGCAAAGCGGTTGGACTGCGGGGCGATGCGCCGATGACACTCTTTTTGCGAGTGGGAATTGGCAAAGACATTCACGCGATCGTCGATAGAACAGCTTCATACTTTTCAGAGATGCAATTCCTGTCGTCATCGACAACAAAGCAAGGCTCCGCAATCGAGATCGTATACAGAGTAAAACTTTCGCCCAGCACCGATCCCATCGATTTTGTATCAACAACCAATCTGCTCGATGGCGTTCAGTCGGTCGAGTTAAAATCTACGATATAGGTGATCTGATGACACACAATGGCAAGCGATGTTTGGTTACTTTGATGATTGCGTTGGCATCATTACCTTGTTCGCAACTCATGGCACAAGATAGCGACGCGGTCGAAGGAGCACCGCAACGTCCATTACCAGGCTTTGGTTTTCCTGGCATGCCAGGGCCACCAGGGGGGCCAGGCGGACCTTTCGGTGGGCCGGGAGGGCCAGGTGGCATGATGGGCCAAGAGCAAAAGCTGGTCGAACAATTCGATAAGGATGGTGACGAACGACTTGATCGGGACGAACGTGCAGCTGCACGCGAGTTCATTAAATCCAAACGACAGAATCAAGGAATGCGTGGCAGGATGTTCGGTGGTCCCGGTGGTGCTGGTCCCGGTGGTGCTGGTCCCGGTGGTGCTGGTCCAGGTGGTGCTGGTCCAGGTGGTGCTGGTCCAGGTGGTGAACGTC
>CAIXME010000493.1 GCA_903920425.1 uncultured Pirellula sp.
CGTTGTGACTGGAGATTTCGCTTATGCAAGGGCTCGACTCGATATCATGGTGACGCCCAAGAATGGCGGTGTCCCAAAGCATCTATCGGGAAACACTTTGTCCATTCTGAGGCGATGTGCTGATGGCAAGTGGAAACTGTGCCGCGATGCGAACTTGCTGACGCCAACGAGCACCTGAAAATGCCAATGATTCCCGCGTCCTGGTGCTGGCCGTCATTCGTAATGGAGAGTCTATAACATGCCCCGCCAACATAACGTAGTGCTAGCTGGCAGAATAGCGATTTGCACCACGAAGAACACTGAGATCACGAAGGTGGGAATCGATGATTTATCGAATCATGTGATCGGTTGTAGCATTTATGTATTTCGACACAGAGTTCCTGGCCTGCTGGAGTCTGCCGTAGAATGACACAAGGTGCATGAACTGAATCGCTACCATGGTGCCCTTCATTTTCTGTAGGAAACGCCTGCTCAATTCATGGGAATTATTCCCGAACTTCGATGATTATCGGAAAGCAAATAGATAGTAATGTGACTCGACGTAAAGTAGAAGTCATACCTTCCGGATCCCTTCGTGCTCTGAGTGTCCTTCGTGGAAAAATACTCGGCGCCAAACGTCAGCAACCGGCTAGTTCAGGGCTGCTGAGCAACGGGTCCAGGGCCATGATCGTTCGAGACCTTACTCGCCGAGAATGGATGGAGGTCATTGGTTCATTCGCTATTAATGTGCCGGGTGATGAATCTCACCACGAAGGACACGGAGAGCACGAAGGTGGGATTAGAGGATTTTAAGAACCGCGTAATGAGTTGTGGTATTGAGGCCCATCGACAATGAGTTTCTGCGCCTGCGTTATTCGAACTGCGAGAAGCCCTGGGCACAGCGATTCAAAGACACTTTTCTCAATTGTCGATCATGAACGAACTTTTGTTGAACTTCAATGCGACCAAACACAAAGAGAGGATCAAAAATTCTGTACTCTGATTCCCTTCGTGCTCCTCGTGCGCTTCGTGGTAAGATAATCTAACGCAAGCCATCTCGACCATCTTATGCTAAAGCAAAACGTGGAAAGAAATCGGATACGCGAGAATTGCCGCTGGAGCGTTTTGATAGAGTTGTTCCATAGCGTTACCCGAGGTCGATCTCATGCTCCATCCCTTTCAGGAAATGAACACCACTCAGCCTACGAACCCCTACGAATCTTGTTCAACAACTTACGTTGCGATGCCGGTCCGTCCAGCGATTCGTATCCGAACTTGGATTGGACTTGTGATTGGATTCTTGATGCTTGCGGGAGACCTCATGATTGCGATTCGGATTCCTTACCTTTACGTTAGTTATCCTGGATTGAGAGACGTCACTGCCGGACCGGTGAACTACTGGCCCAGCTTGGAGGTCGAGATATCCACGCTTGTCCTCTTAGTTACAGTCCCGGTGTGTCTAGCGACATTGATACCATCGATTCTCTCATTCCGACGGCAACGCATTTCCTGTGCGGCAATGAGAGAACAAATGGTTGCGCCAAAAGTGCTGATCGACGAGTTTGATCTATTCTCCAGATCGTAAGAAAACTATTTTGAGCGGATCCAGATTTCATATACTCCTTGCCCTATTGCCGGATCGAATTAAGGACCGTACTTTTCAAACGACCTTGACGATATTTGCCGCGTTTCCTTTCAAGAATCGACTGTATTGCTATCGTGTTCAAACGTTTATTCGAACCCCTACCATTACTTACCATCTTAAGTTACGAGCTAGGACCGGTTCTGATCATTCCTGACGGCTCAGCAATGGCGACAATAATTTTCAATGAGATGATTTTAAAGGTTTCACCGGTATCTCAAAAAATTAATCAGTTGCGAGAAAATCTGCTTTCGCAAAATGCAAAGATCAAAGCCTGCGAACTTTGCGATGGCAAGATGAAACTTGAGTTTTCGCTACACGTTCCGCGTTTATTTCCTCGTCGTCGGATAGTCTCAAAGACGAAACGAATAATGAGGTTCGTCGCGGACTGGGCAAAGCCAATGACGGAAGTCATTTCCGATGATGTCCTCGGAAGTCTTCGATGGACCAATCCTGATTTCGAGGGACGGCTACATTCTGGCCAAAGCAAGATTGTGACAGATTTGTGGATCGATCTTTTTGTGGATTCTGGTGGGCAACCTCATCAAACACTGGAGAGGATTGCGAGACTTCGTCAGATTGTCCTCTCATGGGGCGACTGGGAACCACGCATAAAGAAGGCGATATTGCAGAGCATTTATCCCGAGTATCATCGATGGTGCGATGAGCGTCAGGAAAATATTCGACATGACGAGTCGGGATTCTGGTCTGAGTTCTCTGTTGTATCGCTCTCCGCTAAATCGGATTGTTCAATCGTTGTTCGATATCATTCCGGAGAGATGTTCGGGAATTATCGTGTCGAGGCGGCTCTTCTTGGCAGTCAAATCAACTGCCGCGTGACTTACTAGCTCGTCAATCCATTCTCCTGACCGATAAAAAAATGGAGGCGTCGTGCTCGGGTTGATGGTCTTGTTGACCATCTTGAACTTTGTCGCGTCTAGTATGTTGATCATGGTAGCCTCGTTATAATGATGCCTCGATCCAAGTCGGCACGGTAGAGGCTGATGGGCACCAGGCGCCGGATGGACCGCTTTGACTTTTATCATCTTTACTTGCCGCCCTTGGGACGACGGTGGCGCTATCTCATGGAGCCATTAAATCCGATGTCATTCTTCGATCGTTTCCGAAAGAAAAAAACTCAAAAAGCCTCGAAAGGCGAGCATGCTACGCGGCATTGTTTCGTTCTGTGCAAGACCGTCGAACCACAGAGTCTATCGAATGCGGCGAGCATTGTTTCCGATGTGTTCGGTTCGGAGTACTCCGTTGAGTGTGACGAAAAGAACCTCGTCACGGTGTCTCGCGGAGAAGAAGTAATTGGGTTTCTGGCTCACATGCCCATAGCCATTCCGGGAGGTGAGGCCGAAGAGAACGCTGATGGGAACTTCTTGTGGCCCGAAGGACGCGAAGAAGCCGCCAAGCATCGTTCCCACGTGATTGTTACCAATATTGGTGCTGGCGAACAATCGCCAATTCAATCCGCGATTGCCGTATCGCGATTAGCGTTGGTGGCGTTGAAGCTGTTCGACGGTCTTGGCGTCTATTGGGGAAGTGCCAACGTCTGCAACTCCCGGGCTATTTTCGAAGACCTCTGCGAAGGCATGTCCGAAGAGCACGTACCCGTTCCGATATGGATTCGATTTCAATTGGTTCGCGCCTCAGGCGACGGCGTCGGTATTTATACGCTCGGCATGCGACAATTCGACTTGATGGACATTGAGGTGGATCGCTGCAATCTAGATGTAAGTGATTTATTCGAATTTGTGTCGAACATCGCGCATTACTTGATTCAAAGCGGCCCCGTCATCGCTGACGGAAACACGGTGGGCGGTACCGAAGAAGAACGAATAAAGGTACATCACCGTCCGAGCATGATCGACAAGACGAAAAAAGTGTACAAAATCGTGTTTGAAGGATGATGCAGTCCATAATTATTATAAGCAACGCGGTGAACCGGTGCTGCCGAAATCAATGTTATGTGTCATGTTTCTGAGTTACCGCTCGATTGCGGGCGTCATTCATTGATCCCAGGCGAATGTAGGCCTCACGATTGGGCGCTGTTCCTAGCGTTCTCGCGCAAAGACGCGAAGGCGCAAAGAACAGCCCCTCTTGGTTTCCTTTGCGTCTTGGCGCCTTTGCGCGATCCAATTCTCGCGGGACGAATGTTTCGATAGAGTAGAATCGCAGTAGTTCAGGTTCAGTCGTTTGAGTTCCATCAGGATCTTTTAGCAGCCAAGGAAATCCTTTCTCGCGCAAAGACGCGAAGGCGCAAAGAACAGCCCCTCTTGGTTTTCCTTTGCGTCTTGGCGCCTTTGCGCGATCCAATTCACGCTGAACGATTGCTTCGATGAAATAGAATCGCAATATGTGGCATAGGCTTCCAGCCTGTGGAGACGTGCTATAATCACAGGCTGGAAGCCTATGCCACACCTGAGCCGCCGAAAAGTGGTTCTTTAAATTTTTGTTTGATCTCGGTAGCAGGTTGAGGGTGACCGGTATGCATGAAGTTAAGTCATTTTCAAACGCGTTCTATTTTGGAACGAATCCGTCTACCGTTGCTGATCAGGAATTGGTTGCGATCCTGACTAGGGCATATGTCGAAGGCGGTTTCACTGCTCCGGAAAGGGCGTCGACTATTTTCGAGCCCGCAGCTGTCCGCCGAAGAGGGCAGCTGCTTTTTGCGAGATCAAAAAAGGATCATTCGCTTGCTGGAATGGTAATAGTCGTTTTACCTGACTCTGCCTCGCGGCGAATGGCGAAATCGGACGAGGCTGAATTGCACCTTTTGGCTGTCGATCCGTTGCATCACGGCTGCGGGCTTGGCAGGGCATTGATGACAGCGGCACTAGAATCGATTCATGCTCAAGGGTTGCGGAGTGCTGTTCTGTGGACGCAGTCGACGATGGTTGTCGCACAGCGGCTTTATGAGAACACTGGATTTGTTCGCAATGTTTCTCGCGACCCGATGTTCGATGGCGTACCGTTTCTAGTTTATGAGAAAACATGGTAGACTCGCTCCGACAACTTTCTATCACTGAATCGTTCCCTCCCGAACGTCCTTGTTTCCTATTGTTGCGCCTGCAAGCTGCGGAAAGCTGTACGAACTTGTTGGTCGGCCATGCATA
>CAIXME010000494.1 GCA_903920425.1 uncultured Pirellula sp.
AGCAACGCAACGATCAGCAGACTGTTTATCGATGGTACGCCGATAGTGCTGTCAATTCAGCGCGGGATTCGAGCGAGATAGCTGTCGGTACGGGATTGATCTATTTCGATGGTAACGGCAACTATATCTCATCGACCAATTCTACGGTCGCTGTGGCTCGATATGGACTGCCAAGTACGAAGCCGTTGCAGTTCAACCTCGACTTCAACAACTTGTCCGGTTTGGCGGCAGACAAGGCTTCCATAGCAGCGTCTCGACAAGACGGTTCGCCTCCAGGTGTTTTGACTAGCTACGTGATCGGCGAAGACGGTACGGTACGGGGCGTATTTAGCAACGGTATCTCCCGAGACCTCGGTCAGATTCGATTGGCCCGATTCTCCAATCCAGGCGGTCTTGAGCAACGAGGTCAAAACCTCTTTGCACAAGGTATCAATACAGGGTTGCCGATTGAGGGACGCCCATCGGAGAGTGGATTGGGAACCATCTCTGCCGGTGCACTCGAGTTGTCCAACACGGACGTCGGTGGCGATTTGGTGACGTTGGTGCTGGCGAGTACACAGTACCGTAGTAACGCGCGAGTCATTACCGCCACACAACAGTTGTTTGATGAGCTCTTGAATTTGCGACGTTAGTATTGAAGTGCAGAGGCTTGTTTAAAGCACGCAGTTGTTGGGAACTGGCTTTGCAAATGGAAGATTGCTTGGTGAGAAGTGCGAGAGAATTTCGCATTACCAAAGGCAGGGTTGGACGCAAAAAAAGCCCCACCCAACTTAGATTGGTCACGCCCGATATCCAATCTTGGGTTGAGTGAGGCAAGCTTTGATTGCAAGTCTCAATCGACAGCAAATGTGGCTGTCGTCACCTAACTGTACCCGATAAAAGGCAAGTATGTGAGCGAAGCTTGCAAATTTTCTGGGTCGAATTTTTCACGTATCGACATGGTCGATTGCATTGTTCAATAAGCTGCGTCAAGATTGACGTGACGCCGAAACTTTTCGTGTCCGATCCATTGAGACGGGTCGACCCGATGGGTTGTTGATATTGCAACTGAGTGAACCATGTTGTCAGGTGATTCTATGTTTGGTGTAGTCTGGTTGGGGGTGTCGAAGACCATCCTTTGGGGAGCGGCAATGTGGATTGCTGCAACTTGTGTCGCATCAGGTGCGACGCCAGAACAATCTGCACAGGAACCAGCGACTGCAGCGCAACCTGCAGTGACCCCATGGCAACCGATTGTGATGCCGGAAACCCAGGATATTGCTGCATTAGAAGCGTTTTTGGATGAGACGAAACAACGCAGGCCGCAACGACCAGAACACTATGTCGAGATGCAGCGAGCGTTGCGGAGTACCGCAAAAAAGATGGTGGAGTTGATTCAGGATCGCAACTCGGGCATTTACCGGAAAGCAGAAGGGGAGTTCGTCAACGCATCGGTCATGCTGCTAGGAAATGATGGCCCAGATGCGCAGCGAAAGACGTTCGAGCAATTCAAGGGATACTTGACGGATCGATCGAAGATCGCGTTTTCTGATGTGCAAATGGCGATGTTGGCTGGTCAAAACCTCGAGCAGTTGGAGGATTTGACTCTGGCGAAGGAGGCGTATAACACGTTTGCGCAGATTTTTCGGGACAAGAAGGACCCGAACCTAGAGGCTATCGTGCCTTTGTTTGAATCCAACGCCAAGCGATTGGATTTGCCTGGTAAGCCATTCACTCTGGTCGGTACGACGATCTCGGGCGAAGACTTTGATGTGGCAAAGTTCAAAGGGAAAGTGGTGCTGATCTACTTTTGGTCTTCCACCACACAGATGTGCGAACGGCAACTCCCGATGTTGCTCGAGACGTATGTCAACTACAAGGACAAGGGATTCGAAGTAGTGGGTATAGGCTTGGACGAAAAGAAAGAAGACGCTCAGGCGTATTTGAAACGGCTTCAGGTACCTTGGGTGAACGTATGGGAATCTCGAAAGAACGGTGTTTCAAAGGTAATGGAGACCTTTGGTGTTAGTGCCATCCCGACTCAGTTTCTACTGGATAAAGAGGGGACCGTCGTGACGATCGATGCGAGGCTGCACTTGCTCTCACGCAACATCGAAGCGTTGTTGGCACCGCCAGCGTCGGA
>CAIXME010000495.1 GCA_903920425.1 uncultured Pirellula sp.
ATTGATTCCAGCAAAGGAGTACAAACCGGACAGTGGAATCGTGGTTGCTTTGGAGTCGCTACCAACAAGTATCTTTGCCTTGGCAAAGCCTCCGGGCTTTAGCAACCCTTCTTCATTGGGAACGTTCACTTCAACAATAAACGTACGAGTGACCCGATCTATTGAGGGGCTGATTCGCATGACGGTGCCGCTCGTCGGCTTTTCCAAGGAACCAGTCAACACCGCGACCGTTTGTCCAACGACCACTTGCCGTGTGAAGGCTTCTGGTACGAACAATCGCAGCTTGAGCGTCTTACCCAGCACCAATTTGAAAACTTCTGTACCGGGCCGGACAAGCGTCCCTTCAGACACCATCCTTTCGCTGATGGTATAGAAGTGGTCAGCTGGGTTTGCCAAGACGGTGGGAAGTGGAGCTCGAATGGAGATATCGTTCATGCGTTGTTCTGCAATCGCAAGCTCTGCGTTGCGCAACCGCGCGGTGGCGGCAGCGGAGTTTGCCATGAGCAATTGGTTCTGCCATTCCGATTGCAATACGAGCGTATCCGATTTAACTTGCTCAAGATCTTCGGCTGAAACCGAATTTGTCTTTTGGAGAGGAAGCATTCGCTGCAAGCGAGACTGAGCCAATTCGAAACGCAATCGCGCTGAGACTACGGTTGGTAGTTGTTGAAGATCATCGGATTCTTGTGGGACCGATTGAAAACCCCATTTGGCAAGTTCGGTTTGGACGCTTCTGCTGGCTTGGTCGTATGCCAATTTGGCGTCGGTGGGATCAAGCTCCAGTAGCATGTCTCCCGGCTTTACCACGCTCGATAGGTCGTGAAAAATCCGAAGCACTCGCCCTTCTTGCTTGGAGCTCAAGGTAATCTCTTCGAACCCGTGAAGCGTCCCAACCGCTTCTACGAATCGCTGAACATCACGCAGCACGATTGGTTCCGCCGTGACAACAATCGCATCGCCGTGCGGAGTCAGTTCCGATTTAGGCAATTCGATGCGCTCGTGGTGGCTAGCGTTGTTGTTTGCAAACCACCATCCCGATGCAAACGCGGTCACCACCAGCATGACGGTGATCACTAACGAAAGCCATGACTTGGATTTGCCTGGAGCCTTCGGGGTAGTTGTCGTAGCGGTCCCATGTGGAATCGAAGATTCATCTCTCGATTCCAGCGACTTCGTGGCGGTTTGCGATGGGTCGCGTTCTAGTAGATTAGAAGTCATGTCTTTGTACTCGTCGTATTATTCGCTCAAGATGTGAATGTGGCGATGCCATGGACCCGATCAGTTCGCATCCAATTTTTCCGCGGAGAGGCTACTCGCTGGGTGATGTGGAGCATGAGTCGGCGGAATCGAGAACTTCTCCACCTGCTTCCAACCTTCGCGTGCAATCTTTCGAAACAGCACCAAGAGGATCTGCTGTTCATCTTCAGTCAGCGCTGCAAGCAAAGCGCGATGAAACTGGAATTTGGCGAAAGCCGCCGAATCGAAAACCCGCTTTCCTTCGTCCGTCAGGGCCACGTGGACCACGCGTCGGTCAATTTCTGACCGCGTTCGGTGTGCCAACCCTTTTTGCTCGAGGTTGTCCACTAAATTCGTCATGGAGTTGACCGCGACCCCCAAATGTTCGGCCAGCGATCGCATCATTTGAGGCCCAGACTCACCAAGATGCTCAACGACCCGAAGGTCCTGATGCCCCATGTTGGCTTGCGGGCCGCATGCCGCTAAATCATGCAAATGCATGAATTGCTTGAGGATATCACGAACGATAAGCCCAAAGTCGTTGGCTCTCTCATCCAAATTGCTCACGGTACTGCGTCTTTCGAATAGTTCGACAGGCTAAATAGTTCGAAGGAAGAACTATTCCAGTGTAGAAGAGTACGTACATGAAGTCAATTCTGGAATTCGATGCGAGGATTCCCTATTTTGCTGGAAACAGCACTTGAACCCAGGGTGGTTGGGCAAGAAGGTCTGGAAAGCGAGCGCGGCCTACGGCGATGTGCTCCGATTTGCCATGTGCGTCAAGTGCTTCCCGGCTTGCCCATTGCTCGATAAACGTAAACTTCGTCGGGTCGTCTGCATCCACGAACAGGTCATAGCACTGGCACCCGTTTTCCTTGAGCGTGGGGGCGATGAATGCGGTCAGTACCGCTTTGAGTTCGAGTTCTAGGCCAGGTTTGGCATGAATGTGTGCAACAACATCGACTTGCATGATTTCGCTCCAGGGGATGAGAGTGTTTGGCAAAGATAGATACGGGAGCCAAGATCATACAATTGCGTAGAGAAGTTGGTTTGCCAAAGAACCAACCACAGTGCAAAAAAACCTCTAGTTCAGGAGGTGTTGCGTTGAGAGATTGAGATGGATTCTCGCGGATTGCAAATGCCACGGGGTTCTCCCGTGAGATCATTCTTGCCTGTTGTCTATGCCAGTCCAATTGATCGATTCCGGTCTGATCAAACGTGGAACACAGGCATAGCCTGTGCCCCATTCGATCCCACAAATACGCCTAATTCAGCATACTTCGAGTGAGGAGCTCTAAAATGGTGCTGGACGACCGTAGTAGAATCCTTGCCCGAGTTCGAACTGCATCTGCCTGCAGGTATGGTGTTCCGCTTCCGTTTCGACACCTTCTGCCAAGGGCGTTGTTCCCAATTCTCGAGAAAGTCGCACGAGGGTTGCCAACATTTCCTGTCTAGTC
>CAIXME010000496.1 GCA_903920425.1 uncultured Pirellula sp.
AGTCCATCCTTGGTGTCGCGTCCATAGAAGTGAGGTTATCCGCCAGTATCGATCGGCAGTGTGAAGATCGTTTACAAGATAAGGGGTAGTACCTAGTGTTGTGGAAATAGGTAGAGAAACGATCCCGTCCATTGGCAAGGCTACCGCAGACAGAGTAATTGCTAAAGACCGAACATCCATTACAACCGGCACTGGGGAGTCGGATTCCACTCGCGAAAACTGGAAGAGACCCTGCATCTAGCCAAACAGTACCCGTACGCTGCAGAGTCGATTTAATCGATACGGATTGCGCTGCCATTAACGTTATCCTATGCAATTTTTCCTTCCGCGCACGCAGTGTGCAAAACTTGGGCAACAGTACTGTGGCTTGTTATTTTGCGGGTATTCCGCAGCGAGCTGTGGTTGCGAAATTCATCGCGATTGCAAACCTTTTTAACTGTCCCCGGAACTTCCTCGAATGCCTCGTTTAAAGATCACCTATAAAATGGCGATCATCCTTGCGACTATGTCGTTTGGACCGATGTTGGCTGGAGGCATCACGGGGATGATACCGTTCGAGAGCAATGAAGCTCAAAAGGCCAGGCAAGACGTCAGTCGCACGCTCGCGACGAGTTGCTCTACCTATTTGTCTAGCAAAGACAATAGTGGTCTACAAAAGGCATGTAGGGCAGCGCTGAGTCAATCGCCAGATCTCAAGAGCATGCGGATTGTTCGGTACGACGGACTAGTGCTGTTTGCGAGTCCGGATCACGCTCGGTATTGGACGCTGCCCGCAGAGGCCCCCTCCAATATCAATCAGATTCGTATTCCACTGAACCGAGGCGATAAGACTTGGGCGGAATTGGAGATTGCGTTCGAGCCGGTCTCAGGAACGTTTTCCCCTGCGGTCATCAAGTGGATGTTGTTAGTGTTGATCGGGTTCGGGTTGAACTTCGGTAGCTTCTCGTTCTTTTTGACCCGAGCGCTGAGCGTCTTGGATCCCAAGAGCGCGGTTCCTAAGCGGGTACGCAACACGCTTGACACGATCGTGGGCGGGGTGGTGATCCTCGACTCTGCCGGCAAGATCTTGTTGGTAAATGATTCGTTCTCCAAGAGCGTTGGTCGAACCACCGATGAGCTTTTGAACCAAAGTCTTAGTCAATTGCCTTGGCGTCGCGAAACGAGCGAAGAATGGCCATGGGAGTTTGCGCTGCGGGAGCACCAGCAAAAGACTGCGGTCAAGGTTCACTTGACGGTGGGGCAGGAACAAGAACTGAGCTTCGTGGTGAACGCGACCCCTGTTTTGGACGGGGATGAACGCGTTTCCGGAGCACTGATCAGTTTTGAAGACATCACGATTATGGAGTCCCAACGCAAAACGCTGTTGCAAGCGTTGTCGGACCTGGAAACATCGAAAGAACAAATCCGTCGGCAAAACGAAGTGCTGCACGAATTGGCGTCTCGCGACGGCTTAACCGGCGCACTCAATCGACGTGCGCTGTACGAAAAGATTGATGCGTTGTGGCCTACTCGCAATCAAGGCGACCTTGGCATCATTACGATCATGATGGACGTTGACCATTTCAAGAAGCTCAATGACCAGCACGGACACTCTGCTGGGGACAGCGTTTTGAAGGACTTGGTCAAGACGGTTCAAAAGCTTATTGGCACCAAAGCAACCTTGGCTCGTTACGGTGGCGAAGAGTTCTGCGTCATGATGGACTCGGCTACGGTCGAAGAAGGCGTGGCCATGGCCGAACACATTCGAGCTGGGATTCAGGAATATCTCGCCGACCCGTACAAAGTGACAGCAAGTATCGGCGTTTCTAGCAGTCTGTTTGGTGCTCCGAATATCCAGAACCAAATCGAACAGGCTGACCGAGGCTTGTACGCTGCGAAACACAGCGGTCGAAACGCGGTTCGCTGCTGGTCACCACAACTGGAAGAAGATGCATTGGCCGCCGAACAAAAGAAGGTCGCCAAGCTGTCGGCAATCGAGATCGAAGATCACCCGATTTCGTATCATGCTGTCGTCACACTCAACGCCGCGATATCCCATCGACTACCGAAGATTGCTGCCCACTCGCACCGGGTTGCTGAGCTGAGTGTCGCGTTGGCTCGCGGTCTGATGCCGGTCGGGAAACTCTACACATTGGAGATCGCTGCGATGCTGCACGATGTGGGAGTGGTTGGCATGTCCGATTCGGACTCGCTCAATATGTTGCATTCGCTCGGCTTTATCGAGCCAGGTAAATTGGATGCGCATATTCGCGTTGGAACGGAAATTTGCAGGGCCGCCTTTAACTCGGCTGAATTGCTCGAAGTAATGAAGTACCAGAATCATCCTTACGGTGGTCCTGGCGAAGTCTCTGGGGAAGACATTCCTCTGGGGGCACGCATCGTAGCCATTGTCAATGCGTACGACGCGCTCACGTCCGATATTAGTGATTCACCCATTAGTCACGACGAGGCGATTGCTAAGCTGCGTTCCCTCGCAGGTACTCAATTCGACCCAACGCTCGTCGAAAAATTTGTGGATTCGCCAATTGGTTGGAGACCTACCGGATTCTTTACCGATACCGGCATGACCGATCACGACGCGGTCATGATTGGTTACCAACTCGAACGTGTGATTCACAGTTTCGATACGAGAAACCCGGCCGTCCTGAAGACGCGACTATTGAACCTGCAAGACATTGCCAAATCGATCGACATGCCTGCGATTGCCATGTTGATTCAAGAATTGGCCAGCGAAGCGGACCGCAAGGCTGTCGCAGACTGGGATTCGTTGTTGCCTATGCTTCAAGACCTCATTGAGTTGTGCCTGACAATTCAACGCGCGTACTTGCGTACAGTCAATCAAGCGTCAGATAAAGCCACCCTATGCTAAAACCATCGTCGACCGCCGGGTCGTTCCGACTGCAGATTGCTGCATTTGTCGCCATTGCGATCTCGTATCTGCTGTTCGCCCCCAATTATGAGTGGGTGGAACATGCGGACGGTACCAATTATGGCGCCGATTTCTTGCAGGAATGGGTTGGGGCCAAAATGATCATGTCCGGCCAAGTCGGACAACTTTATGACGTTTCTACGTTCCAATCCTGGCAATATGAACCGTCCATCGTTGGATTCGAGTGGGTTACAGATCAATTTTATCCACCGGTCTATCCGCCGCCACACTATGTGCTCTTTAGTCCGTTCGCGCTCCTGCCGTATCGATGGGCAGCAGTTGTGTGGTTGCTTTGTTTGGTAGGTGCAGCATTCTTTTCGTCGCGATTGATTTGCGAGATCGTGGAACATGCACGGGCTAACAGGGATGATGCGGCAGCGGCTCCTCAACGGAACTACACCAACTACCTTTGGATAGGAATGCTGTTGTTTCCGTCGTTGTTGTTCTCGATCACGATTGGACAAAAGAGCGTCTGTTGGCTTCTGCTGGCTTGCATGACTTATCGGCTCATGCAGTGCCAACGCGAGTTCGTCGCTGGATTGGTTTTTGGATTGGTATCGATCAAGCCAACGTTGTTTTTTTTGTTGCCAGTGGTCATGCTTCGGCAAGGTCGATGGCGATTTTTCGCAGGTGCCTCGCTGACTGTATGTTTGGTTTGGGGATCGACTATCGCGATTGTGCCATTGGAAACATGGAGAGCGTTTGCTTCTGGGCTGAGCGCTGTAGGGAATTATGCCGAGAATCCAGGCTATCGATTGGACTGGTCCTGCAACCTCATGACTCTCGCATACAGTTTGCCAGCGGAGTTGAATGCATGGTGCAAATGGTGTGTCTGTTTGCCACTGGGGATTTACGTTCTGTATTGTGCGATGGAAGACAGGCAACGCAGCCTAGATTCTCCTGAAAGACTGTTGCTCGTATATGCAGTCACGTTGTTGGTTAGCCCTCATACCTACCACTACGATCTGTGCATTTTGTTGCTACCGATATTGTGTCTGGTTGCCCTCGCGCCATCACAAGGCATTGCGTACTTTGCGATGCTGTCGGTAGGGGTCGCTATCGCTGCGGACGTGCAGACCTATTTTGGGCTGCCGGTCGTACCGTTGTTGTTGATTGGAATTGTGAGCGAGCTACGAATGCGCACTGTCCTACACAACACCACTGTTCCATCCCCGTTGATTGTATTGCCCAAGCGTAATGCCGTAGGTGCATAGCGAATGCGGATGGTCGTTGGCAAGTCTCAGTGGCCGGCCGAATTGCAGAGTGAAGTTTCGCGGCGAAGCAACACACCAAGTCCCCGATGGGCTAGTAACATCTGAGCCTACGGTTCGCGAGTGAGACGTCAATGGAAACGGTTGTATTCACCCAACGGTACGGTAAACGTTCTACCTCGATGTTCATGCGAGAGGCTTGCGTGACGTACGTTTCCAAATAGCGCAGGTTAGTTGGCCTTTTCGCGGGGCTCTATCAAATTCTCTGTTCGCAACACGCAACTATTCCTGCGAAAGGACCGATGGTCGTCGTGCAATCCCGTAACCGCTTCAATGGCTGTATCTGCCATTATGGAATCGAGCCATGATCGCGGATGCTTAAGCATTGACACGATCTATTCAAGCAGATACCCTCAGCGGTTGATTTTTTCAAGGGCAGGTTTTCAGTGAAATTGCATTGCGAACCATCGCGGAACGTTCTTCTAGGCAGGCTTTTTCGAAAGCGTGGAACGTAGTGATGTGTCAGATAAGGTGAGAATCTCGCTTTCGTCCATCATGGAGTGAATACAGAAATCATTTTTCGTAGAGGATTGTTTGTGTATCCATCCTGTAAAACGCATGTTACGTTGGTGGCTGCAATCATGCTGTCGTATTTTGATTCCAATGTTCATGCACAACTGCCATTTCAGATCACTGATTACATTGCAACGGTTGGCAAGTTGAAAACGGCCTCGTTTAACTATGTCAGGTATCATTGGCCAAAAAGGCCAAGCGACGCGGCTGAGCTGATGGAAACGGACGCGTCGAAAATTGAGCACGGAAGTGTCGCATTCGATGTAAACAAAGCCGCCTATTTCTGGGATTTTGCCGCAAAGTCGGAGGACGGTGAATTCAGCATTCATCGAACCTCGGTTTTGCTGAACGGTGTCTCTACTAAGATTTTTGAAGACACACGTATTAACGGGAAAAAGTCCTACGTAATCGGGAGCAATTCACAGTACTTTTGCCCACTCAATATTCTTGGAATTGGACTTGCATTCAATAACGATCTTGCGGTTGACCCCGATGCTCTTCGGCATCTTCCTGATGTCCTTCTAAGCGAGGAATTTGTTGGAGTAGTTAAGGAGAGACCAGGCGATGTATTCGAGTTTGAATCAATCGGCGTGAAGAAGCGATACTCTGGCCCTTGGAGAACGGACTTGATCATTGCACTGGACCCAGGAAAGAAACATCTGCCGGCAAAGATTGAACTGCGAGCACGGAATTATGACAATGCGAACGTGGATACCGAACAGTCCGTATGCATTGTAAAGAAGTACTACGATGTAAATGGCTTTCCGTTTCCAATAGCAATTGAACTTAACTCCGGTGCTCAAGGGCCAGTTAGTCTATGGATTATTGACGAGCAATCGATCCGAGTAAACGAATCGATCTTAGACAGCACGTTTACCTTAGATTTGGCAGGCATGCCCGGAGTCAATAACATAACAAACGTTCGAACTTCCTCTGAATATTCTAAGCCAAGTGCTCGAATCGCAGTTACTGGAATCTCAAAGCAAATCGAAAGTGTCGACGTTGAGTATTCAAAAGATCTGACTGGCAGAGAATCAACCTCAGTTTTCAGATGGCTTTTCTGGGGCTGTGTCTTGATGCTTATTTGTGGCTTTTTTGCACGACGACGGACTCTATCGGCTTGAATCGTGATTTCGATTACCGGGACTCATCCGCATGAAAGTTCGAAATGGAATTACACTCCTTGAGGTAATCATGGTTATCTCCATAATCGGAATACTGATCTCGTTGCTCCTTCCAGCTGTAAATGCTGCAAGAGAAGCGGCACGTCGAATTCATTGCCAGTCTAATTTGCGACAGTTTACTATCGCTTCAATCGCAATGTCGGACTCGCTTCGGAAATTGCCTGAATCGCGCGTGACTGTAAACAACCTTGGTGAAGTGGACTCGGTTGTCTCATTATGGGGCCAAGTACTTGGAGCACTGGAGACTAGTTTTGCCGTTCAGGAAATAGGAGGAGAGTCCAAGGCTGCTCCGGCAGTACTTGAATGCCCGTCTGCAATTGCAAAAGTGATGATTGGATCTCGGTTTACAACGTCCTCAGAGATTGTTCAGTGTGAGACGTCGGACTACCGAGGTAACATGGGCCTTCTGTTTTGGGATAACGGTCCTGGTCCATTTTCAATCCGTCGTGACAATCAACGTTCACGAAGCTCATCAGAAATAACCGATGGACTATCAAACACCTTCTATGCTTGGGAATCAATTGGTGCGCGTTGGATACGAAACCAAAAGTGTCAGGGGCAGCCAATTGTTGTCGTACATTACTTGACCCCTCCGCCTGCGTCGGACGTGATTTTGTTCTCTAATTCTATGTCTGAAAGAGGAAACTCTCAGTCGGGGGCGGATTTTGTTGGCATGAAACACGGATGGAATGGGATTGCCTCAGGGTATTTACGTACAGAAGCCTTTCGGACGCTTGCTGGGCCTTTTTCCATGTGTTACCTGAATTTCACCACCGAAGATGGAAGTCCATACAGCCTGCACAATGGCCTGATTTCTTTCTCATTGTGCGATGGAAGTACGAGGGTGGTTAGCGAGCGCGCTGACTATTTGGTCATCCAAAAATTAGCATGTATGAATGATGGTGAATTGCAGCCAACAGGCGAATGAAACCCACGTGGCGACTGAGACGGTGGGCAGTGATGTTCATGCTGTTGGTTGTGAGTTTGGTGGTGTGAGATCGCCGGTCGATGGTAACGCGACTGGTTCCAATCCTACAAACATCTGCCCAAAGTGTGCGGGCACAATTTCATTTGTATTGCGGCAACCCGTCCTGGTTGATCCGTAGTCGAGACTATCCAGATAGCTGTTGTCGCATATTTGTTATTGAAATAATCGATGTGGGACTGTTGTTCATCGGTCATCTGCTTGTGAATTCGATGTTTTTGGCCGTCGATGAAGGTGTTGGTGATCGAGAGAGTTCCTTGGTATAATGGAAATCCTCCCACCTAATGGATCGAGCTAGTTCGGTCCATCCCACCTACTAATTCCATGCTACCCATGCGATTGCATCGCGAGTTTATTATGCGTTCTTGGATCCATTTGTTTTGCGTGCTTTGCCTGTTGGCCTTCTCCGGGCTGGGTTTCTCTCACGCGATAGCTGAAAAAGACTCGGAAAAGCCTGCGGAAGTGGACTTCAGTCGCCAGATCCGTCCCATTTTGGCAAAGCATTGCTATTCCTGCCACGGATCGGATACGAAAGAAGCCGGTGTCGCGTTGAACGACTTCGAAAGCGCTATTCGCGAAAGCGACAGCGGAGTGAAGCCGATCGTGCCGGGCAGTAGCTCGGAAAGCGAACTGATGCGTCGAATCACCTCGAGCGACCCCAGCGAACGAATGCCACCAGAGGGAGATGGATTGACGGAGAAACAGGTTGATTTGCTCAAGCAATGGATCCAATCCGGTGCCGAGTACAAAGAGCACTGGGCTTTTCTTCCCTTGAGCGATCCCAAACCACCGGTTTCTGGCTCTGTATCTACCAACCCCATCGATGCCTTTGTAAAAGAAAAGTGGCAGACGTTCGGGTTAAAGCCGGCCGAA
>CAIXME010000497.1 GCA_903920425.1 uncultured Pirellula sp.
TCATCGGTTGCCAATTGGACTTACCAATTGGACTTATCGGTGGGGCAACGGTGTTCGATCGATCCGCTTGGATTTACGTATCGCCAAAGTACTTTGCGGATTCGAACCAAATTGGGATGGCAAGGTATTGAAAGGGGATACGCTGATAGCGAGAATTTTGAAAGTTTGCATCGTCGCCGGTTTTTGAGCAGCGTTTGTGATCATGGAGTTTGAGTGGGAAGTCGGAGTGTGGCTTCCACATACCCTTTGCAAAGCGTGTGATGGGCAGAGGCGCGAAAGGGATTCTCGATTGGAATGACTGGTCCATTGCGTGTTCAAACGGCTATGGATCGTTCAAGACAGTCGAGTGAATCTGAAACTGACGAAGACATTGGATCGTTTATAGGCCAAGAATATGAGTTGCTATTTGCGTTGCATTCGCTTTTCCGTTTTGCTTTTTTCTTTGCTGCTCACAGCCTCAGCCTCGATCCTCAGCGCCGCTGAAAAATATGAGAAAGGGGATGCTGTTGAAGTGTTCTTTTTGGGCGAGTGGCGGCCCGGTACAGTTTTGGATACTAACAAACAAGGCATGGTGCAGGCGGAGTTTGTGTTTGTCGGATCCAAGATAGAAGTATTTAAGCCGGAAGCCGTACGATTCCAATATGAATCCGGCGCCATTGCGAGGGCGCGTACGTGGAGTAATGAATCGGGGGGATTTCAGGTCAAGGCAGCGCTGCTCAAGATACGCGCCGATGCAATCACTCTTCGGAAAGAGGATGGTCGCGAAATTGACGTGCCTATCGAAAAGCTCAGTGCCAAAGATCAAAAGTTTCTGCTGCAATACCGCAAGCAGGCGGGCGGTGGGCTGCTGATGGCAGCTCCTCCAGAACCGGTCGAGTTTGAAGTGATTGAAACCAAAGAAAGAGATTTCCAGCGAGTTGCGATTCCTGGAACTCGCCAAGCGAGTGCAAGTGATTTTACTCTTGTTCCGGATCCCGTCCGTTCCAGTTTTCAGCTAAGCCAAGGAGGAGTTCCTGTACCGAGAACCGACTTTCACGATTTTGTGAGTGCGGTGATACCTGTCGGTGGTAAAGACAATTGGCTGCTCACTTCTGTCGACAATACTTTTTCCGAGAATAACGAACATCCGATGCGAATCGGTTGGGCGTCGTTGGCCAGCAGCAAATTAAAGACGGTACACGTTCTACCGGCGGGGGAACAGGTCGTCGACTACCATGCGCCTTCGAAGCAGTTGCTCACCTATTCCCAACGTGGCGGCAAAGGGTTTTTCGATGGCGAGTCGATACTCTCGGTTTGGAAAACGGATCCGACCGCAACCGAAGCGAAAGGGATGGTCGCTTGGCGAGCTCGGATTTCCAAGAAGGAGCGGATGAGCCAAGCGAAACCTTGGGCGCGCTTTGCTTCGAGCAGTATCGTTATTCAACGCGACGACGACCATAACATCGTCGCATGGGATACAGTCAAAAAGTCGGCCGTTTGGACGACGCCGCAAGAATCGTTTTTCGCTCCGCAGCCGGTGTTGTCCCCCAATGGCAAGTACTTGCTCATGCCAGAAGACGAGATGTTGAGGATTGTAGACCCGTTGACTGGAGATGATCTGGGTTACGTCACCACCAGCAGCAGTTGTGCGGCAGTGGACTTGCACCCCGATGGCAAAACCGTTGTCGTGCTGTGCCGCGACAGACTCTTGGTCGTCGACATTACCAATCCCCAATCGCTTCGCGAAATTCCAAGCAATGCGCTGTTTGCGTTGCTTGCTCCCAAAGTCCAATGGGTCAATGAAAAATGGATCGCTATCGAGATGCCTGGATTCGGATTTTCTCTCTTTAGCCTCGATGAAGGGATTATGTTATGGAACTACCGATTCGACGTTGATACGCAGTCTAACCATTATTTGAATCCATTATCATCCACCATAGCGGCCGGTCATTTGGCTTATTCTGCGCACACCGATGGTCGGCAGGGGCCATTCGTCGTCGGTGCGGTAAAGATCCCAGAAGAATCGGTTGTTTCCAAAATCTCGCGGCTCCGCCTAAAAGACGTCTCTTTGATGGGGCCCGGAACCCGAGTCAAATTGGAAGTCAAAGCAGAAGGGAATGACTCGGAAGTTACCAGTGCCGCGTCGCGTCAAATCGCAGCAAATAAATGGGTGGAGGACCCCAATGGCGAGTTTACATTGCAAGCTCGCATGTTTGTCGGACCAACAAAATCAACCCAGTATGGTTCTGTCATTGGTAACGCGACCACCACGGTGTCTATCAGCCCTCACGTTTCGCAGTATACGATTTTGTATCGTGGCGAGGTTGTATGGCAAAATGGCACCGCTACAGGAGCCCCACCCGTGATTCACACTTGGGGCGGAGAGTCTATTCAAGGTAAGATTGACAGTCTGAATAAACCCAACGTTTCATTCTTTAGCTTGTTCGATATTCCCGACACGGTAATCGATCCCAAGAAGATTAATGGGATTGGTACAAGCATGGTTACCAACCGAGGGCTTGTCCCCAAAAAAGAGTAGGCGTAATCAGTCTGTTGTACGGGCAAGTTGGTGTCGCGACTCGCGCTGGTGTCCCGCCTTTAGGCGGCCCGCGCTGGAGGAAAGGCATCACCCGGCCCGCGCCGGTACACCAACTAGCCCATTCCGGCTGAAGCCGGTACACCAACAAATCCATTCCGGCTGAAGCCGGTACACCAACTGAGCCACGCAGTTTACGCGTGGGTAACTTGCAGCACCAAATCGGCAAAGTCGATGTTGCTAACGAGCGGTTTGAGTTCTGGCAGAACGAAGATGCGCACGCGTTTAACGAGATCATCAAACTGACGCGTCGCCAATGCGTGCACTACGGGGGAGAGTTCGCCGAGAGAGCGAAACGATGCGTCAGACTGTCGGACATCTAGCTGAAACTGAACCTCTAATTTGACGGGGGGAGCGTCGATTAGGATATCGTGCTCGCCGAGAGCAACGCCGATGCGCTGGGCAACGATGGATGTCATGTCTTTTGATAACTTTGCAATCGACCCGTAGGGCTTTCGAGCTAATGCCGCATGCTGGAGCGGATGGCTCAAGCAATCAAACTGGGCAACGCGTTTGTAGAGCTTGCGGTGCGGCCCAAAAAGTCCGTCGACGCAAGCTTTCCAGGAAGTCTCACTACCCGATTCGTAAAGACTCTGCATCATCTGCATTTCGTTCATGTCGATCCAGGAATGGGTGATGCTGGGCTCGGTTCGCAATTCATAGGCCGCACGCTGCAGCATGGCTGTCGCTGCTCGGACCGCATGGTGCCAATAGACTTCGCTGAACATGACGTAGCGAGCAAAGACCATCATTTCAGCCGCTGTTCTGCCTTTGTCCGTGATGGCTAATTTGTTTTTATCAGGATGGTAGCAAAGCGAACTAACGAGTCGTCCTCGATCAAAGTTCCTTCCGTAGGGGACACCGGCGTGCAAAGAATCGCGTTCCAAGTAATCCAGTTTGTCGATGTCGATCGGTCCGCTGAGCATCGACAAGAGAAGAGTGCGGGCGCGGTTCTCTTTTGATTCAGCGGCGGGTGATTCTGGATTGTTATCGCGTCCGAGCGTTCCCGCCAATAATTGAGCGACATCGGACGGTTGCAGCCCCCAGTCTTCTCCGATCGCGTCGGCCAGTTCGCCTTGCAACAAAAGACGTGATGCTAGTGTTTCATGGCGAGGCATGTCCGGTAGACGCATGTCCTCGATCGCATGGCAAAAGGGCCAATGTCCAACGTCATGCAAAAGCGATCCAACCAGCAAGAGTTTCACATCGTTTTCGCAAACGAGGTCAACAAATTGAGGCTCCCGCGATAGGCGTTGCAAATACTCAATCGCATTTCGATAGACACCTAGCGAATGTTCCATGCGAGAGTGCGTGGCGCCGGGGTAAACGAGAGACACCAGGCCTAACTGGCTGATACGACTCAATCGTCTAAATGCAGAGGTATCGATGAGTCTCTTGACCCGTTTGGTAACAGGTACGTTGACTTCTGGAGAGATTCGAATTGCAGAACTCGGGGTTTGCAATTCGGGAATATCCCAACTACTCATAAGATAACTCTGGGGCTATAGGAGCATTTCATTCGTCGTCGTCTTCGTCTTCCTCGTCTTCTGCTCCTGGAGTTAATGCCCATTCTGGATAAGGTTGTTGCGCCTTCATGGCATTCCAGAGGATCCGGTTCAGGAGGTCTTCAGGAGCTTTGTCTACTTCGGCAAAGTTAATGCTTGCCGACGATTCTGCAAATGCCTTTTTGACGGGGTCTGCAATCGCGGAGGGGGATGGGTTCAAATCATCGAGTCCGATGGAGATGGGCACACTATCGAAAGGCGTCAGATCGGGGGTATCGGAGAAGCAATCGAACATAGGCGTTGCTGCTGCATCGAATTGATTCATCGGAGGAAGAGCTAGGATTTGCTCCATCGTTCGCAGAATACTCGATGTGTTGTAGCGAGTGCTGACGGTTTGCGATCGTTTCGTGTAGGGGCTGATGCAGTAGGCTGTCGTGCGGTATCCGCTCACGTGATCCCAGCCAGCTTGTGGATCGTCTTCGATGGCGAAAATAGCCATTTTAGGCCAGAAGCTTGAGTGGCTGAGCGCATCGACGATGCGACCGAATGCGAGGTCGTTGTCTGCCATGCTGGAGGCTGGCGTTGGAAACTTGGCGGACGTACCGCTAGTGTGATCGTTTGGCAGGCAAATGATGGTCAGGTTTGGGTAGCGTCCTTCTTTTTCGTAGCCTGCCAATTCCTTGATCACGAAGTCAGCGCGGAATTGATCAGGAACTTCCATACCCCAACCAACGTAATCCGTTGGCGAGAAAGGGCGGATGCTCTCAATGGTGGGTTCGGAAGCGAATACGACTTCGTCCGATCCTTTCCATGTTCGGTAGCAGGCCATGTAGTCCGGTTTGCCTTTTTGCGATGGGTCTTTCCATTTCACCATGGGCTTCATGAATTCGCCGTAATTGCGAATAGACTTGTCGTGCAATAAGGCGTTATCCCAAATAAAGCCTGCGGGAGAGTATGCCAATGCGTCCGCTTCGTCATCTCCCATCCCATCTGGATAGCTGCGTGGGAATCCGGCGAAGCTTTTCTCTAAGTACGCAGTGCTGAGGGATGTGGTACTCCAGTTGTGCCCATCAGCGCTCAAAATACCACAACAGTAGGTGTTATCGAGCAATACAAATTGGTCGACCAGTTTATGTTGATTGGGGGTGACGGAATTGCCGAAGATGCAAAGCTCTTTGTTCCCGTTGCCGCGTTCGATATCGCCCAGCACTTGATCGTACGTTCTGTTTTCCTTGATGATGTAAACCACGTGTTCGATCAGACTTGGTTCGCCTATACGCTGTGGTATAGCCCGCGCGGGTTGATCAGCTCGCGGCGGTAGTGCGGCTTCCTTGATTGCACTATAGCGCATGTTCTTGGCGACTTGTTCGGACAAGATGGGAAGTTGTTCCTCGGTGGGGACCGGAACCATGCTCAGCGAGCCGTTGTGTTGATGCGAGTTGAAACCTGCTCCGTCACCTTTTTTGCTGGGGTTGCTAGGAAGGCCTTTGAGGTTGGCAGAGCAAATACGATTGCGTTGGCCATCAAAAACGAGGGCACCGGGATACCAACCCACGGGAATTAGGCCTCGCAGCTTGGTGGCGCCTTTTTCATGCGGTTCGAATTCGAGAACCGCGATTGCATTTTGGGAACCGTTTGCAACGTAGAGTGTTTCGCCGTCATCGGAAAACGCCAACGCATTGGGGGCAGCTCCATACAGATCCGAAGGTCTCGAGTTGACACTGATGGTTTCTGAAACGGTATCGCTGGCGGTATCGATGATGGATAGCGTGTCGCTATTGGTATTCGCGCAGACGACGGCCTTTCCGTTCGGGGATAGTGCGAGATCGCTCGGGCTGAGGCCCACCATGATCTCCGTCGTTGTGCCGGTGTCGAGTTTCACGATCGAAACAGACCCTTCGTTGGCGATATGTCGAACTGGATCGACTCGCACTTTGGTACCTCGACCTGCAGGACCGGTCAGGTCGTTCGCCTCGGGGACGCGTCCTCCCCAATTACTCACGTATGCTTTTCCATCGTGCAGGATCACGTCATACGGGGCGAACCCGACAGGAATCTGCCGAAGGACTTTTCCGTCGGCGATTGCGATTTCGATCAAGGTGTTAGACAAGTTGCCGCAGACATACAAGATTCCCTTGACTTCGTCCAACGCGAGTCCGCTTGGGATTTCTTGTGATCGCCGAGGGGCTTTTGCGGCCGGCAAAGGAATCGTGTGGGAAGGGGCGATGACGCCATCCTCTTGGATTTGGAACACCTTGATCGAGCCAGCCACGTTGCTGACGAAGATTTGTTTCGATGTCTTTGAGCAAACCAAGCCGGTGTAGCTAACGAGGGCCGTTTTGTCGGGAGCGAGGATGTTCGGAGAGACCGTGGAAGGTTCCGTTTGGTCTTTGGAGGGGAATTCCACATTTTGAGTCACCTCGCGGGAATCCGGATCGATGACCACCAATTTATTCGTTTTGCCAGAGGTGATCAGCCAGCGATTGTCTGGTGACATCACCAAAACTTGCGGGCGCATGCCGGCGAGATCCAATTTGTGCCCTGCTGGAGTCACGATTTGGCTGAGCGGGGTCTCGATGGGGGCTTGTTGTTGGTCCAACGGGGATGCGTTGGATGTCGCAGGCGTCTGTGCGCATAGGTTGCTCACAAAACTGAGCGAGAGCCCCAGCAAAGTCGATGCGGAATTGCAAACTATTTTTTTGGTCATAGAAGAAGTCATCAATGATCGAACTGGTGCGAGGGAATTGGCGTCAGATGGCAAAACGCGTTTTGCTTGAGAGGAAGGGAACATCCAGTGTAAACGATTTGTGGTCCTTGTTTTCGCTTTGCGGGGGCGTTGCGGGGTGTCTACACCGATTATTCATCTAACGGTTCGGGAGACTTTTACGACGCCCGCCGGTGGGCGGGGACGATGCTACAAGGCATACGGTTTCGCTACGCCACTTTCGCGACTTCGTATAGGGGGTACGCGGGGATATATTTGTTAAATTTTCTTGACTTTGTTCCCCCGTTACTAATAATCACTGGGCAATGGGAATTATTAGAGGGAATTGTTGCGGAGGCATCGATCGCAAAACGCGATTTTTAGCAGCATCGATCCGTGGAGCAGTTTTCGAGAAGCAGCGCATTTTTATCCCAAATCGAGACTTGGTAGGTGTTTGTGGCGTCACCTGCGAGATAGTGAACACATTTTGGAGGGCCTTTTGTTAATGAGCAATCTTTGCAAGAACGTTTTTGAAGCGATTTTGAAGTACGGACATGACGAGGATTTCGATCCGGTCGTAGACAACAAGTTTTTGCCAACGGATGCACCGGCTGGTTCGCAAGAAAAGATTGAAGTCTTGCGTAAACGCGTCGAGCTTGGACAACCACTATGGCATAACGATGATCGAGTCGACTACAGCGGCTTGACCGGGGCAATTCGACCTCGCGAGTAGTTTCAAACTCCAATCGAAAATGACAGAGGCTCAGGACATTGAATCTGAGCCTCTTTTCGTTTACGCACTTTGTATCACTAATGTCCTTGGATTCGGCCGTCTGCTACTAGAGATTGTCGTTGGGATACTATAATGAGGGGATCACCGAAGGGTACTTTTTCGGTATAACGAAGGAGTTGAGCAACTTTTCAAGGACTGCGGACTCGAAACCTCTTCAGGCGTTTATAGATGAGCGATAGCCCACAAACTGATCTTTTGGTCGACGAAACATACGACCATATGAAGAGACTAGCGGCAAGCTATCTTCAATTGGAGTCCGCGACGGTCTCCCTCTCCCCAACGGTTCTCGTTCACGAAGCTTACGTGAAACTGGCGAAACAGGTGTCAGACAAGTACCAAAGCCGGGGGCATTTTCTAGCCTTGGCCGCCACGATGATGCGTCGAATTTTAGTGGATCACGCCAGAGCCAGACACCGTCTGAAACGAGGCGGGGATATGGTCCGTGTTGTGTTTGACGAAGATCTCACCATTTCCGCCTCGCGAGACGGCGATATTTTGGCTCTCAATGAAGTGCTCGACGAGCTCCAAAAGCTCGATACTCGCCAAGCAAAGATTGTGGAGATGCGATTTTTCGGCGGAATGACTGTCCCTGAAGTGGCGGATGTATTGGGGTTGTCCACACGCACCATCGAGAACGAATGGAAGATGTGCAGGGCGTGGCTGCGTAGAAGTCTTGAAAAGAGTGGACCACTGTGACACCTGAGCAATACGCTCGCGCAAAAGAAGTGTTTATCGACTTGCTCGACAAGTCGAACTCAGAGCGAGAAGCGAAACTTAATCAGCTGAATCAAAGCGCTCCCGAGGTCGTCACTGAAGTGCGGGCGCTGCTTGCGAAACACTTTAGCAGAACCATTTTGATGCCCACGGGGAAGGTATCCAAGACGACGGTTCAAAGCCGATCGATCTCCACGATCGGGCTTCAGAAGATCAAATCGAATCTTGTCGGTGGATTTCTACCTCTAGCGACCGCAATTGGGTCCGCAATCTTCTTGATGGTAGTCGGCTGGTATCTGCAATCCGAGTTGGTGAATCGAACGCGAGCAGAGTTCGAATCGGTCCTCACGTCGATGGTCGAGCAAAAGAGCCGTCTTTTGTTGCAATGGGTTCGAGGTAATGAGTTGCGCATGCAAGACTGGGGGCGAAACCCCGAATTGCAACGTCTTGTAGCGAGCCTGGATAAATTGACTCAGGATCCTACGCTATCTGAATCAGGGCGTGCTGAGTTGCTCGCCAAAGCAGCCGAGCAATCGAAAGTAAAGTGCATCTTTGAAGACATCGTCGACCAGCCGCTCCTAATCGAATCAGAGGGAAAGGACGCCACGCAGCAAGCCAATGAGCGGCTGCAATTCAAGTATGCCATTTGGAATCGCTCCACGATGCTGCTGGCCGATTGGCAATTCAAAAATCCTAAGGTTGGGCTCGGCAGGTTAGCAACTCCGCTCGGTGCCAGCGTGATGAGTCGTGTCTTTGACCGACGCGCGACCTCTGTCGAATTGCCTCGTCCTTCTGCTGACAGCTTTTCAAAGGACTATCCCTTGGAAGCCAACGAACAGTATGTCGTGTTCTTCGTGCCCATTTTCTCGCCAGACGATGACTCGCAAGTGATTGGCGCGATGATGATCCGCAGTTCGATATTCCTGGATGAAGTTGAGGATCTAATCAGCAGATTTGTGCTGCGAGAGAGCAACTGTTACTTGCTCGATGACCGTGGCGCCATCGCGACGAAAGCAAAACAATTTACGGAGATCTCAGCCAACGCCGCATTCTCCAATGCGAAAGTAGTTCACGGCTCGAAGGTGATTGAGGCTAGAGACCCCGGCGGAGAATTGTTGAAAGGGTTCGTCCCCAAGGGTGACACCAGCGAATGGTCGTGGACTAAACCAGGCAAAACCATCACGCAACCTAAATCCGGGTCGGACGTTTTAGGGTACCGAGACTATCGTGGGCAAGAAGTCGTTGGAGCGTGGTATTGGATCGAATCGATGCAGCGTTTGATAGTTTTAGAGATACCAAAAGACCAAGCTTTTAAGACACAAGACTTCATCGACCGTGCCTTTCGCTTTATGTACGGATTGCCCCTGCTCATTTCGCTCGTCATCGGGGCTCTCTCGATTCGACGTGCAATGGCCACAGAAACCATGACTAACAAATCGCTCGGGTCCTATCTTCTCAAAGATAAGATCGGTGAAGGTGGGCTCGGTATTGTTTACAGTGCAGAGCACAAGTTGTTGGGGAGAGCCGCCGCAATCAAATTGATCAAGCAACCGTTGTCCAACTCGGGATCGATGAAGCGGTTCAATCGCGAGGTCCGCATGGCTGCAAAGCTCAGTCATCCCAATACGGTCAGTATTTATGATTTCGGAGTCTCGCGAGAAGGCTTGCTCTACTGCGCGATGGAGATGGTACACGGCGTTAATCTCGCTAGCTTCATCGCATACGAGCCGGCGTTATCCATTGACCGCTGCATTTGGATCTTGCGGCAGA
>CAIXME010000498.1 GCA_903920425.1 uncultured Pirellula sp.
TCGGTCAGCATCTTGATCTGGTCGTCCGTAAACGAAACCACTTTGGTTGCGTCATCGCCCGCCGTCCGAGGTGCACCAGCCAGGATGACGGAATCATACGTCTGCAATTCGACGATACTTGAAAAAAGATTGGCTGTGTCACGCACATCAACGACGATATCGTTACGCCTCAAGGCGTCGACCAACATGTCATAGTTCCCGACGTTGGACGAGTCTTCGATCAACAAGACGCGTCCTTTACCTCTCGCATAAGTGAACGCCGTCGCCTTGTTGTTTTGAGTGATGGTGTCATCCGATTCGGAAGCGGGAATAAACTCCGCTTCGTACGTATACCCCGCTGTCTCCTCAACTTTGTGCGGAATCGGGATCACATTGATATCCCGATCCAGAGTCAACGGTCCATCCGCTAGCACTTCGGTTTGATTGCCGATGCGCCGAACGACGCGCAGTTTCCCAGAGACATTCTCCTCTCGTCCTGGTTCGCTATAACGATGGATGACAACACGAGCGTCAATCGTTTGCCCTTGTCGCACGTATCCTGGCACGTCAACTTTTTCGACCAGCACTTCCGTTTTGGTATCCAACCGAACCGGTACGACGTCGATGCCAATTCCCGTCTCACTCAAGCGCTGCGCCGTCGATTCTGCGGAACCCAGCGTTTGGTTACCATCGGTGAGGATCACGATCCGCTTGGCGGAATCCTCAAGAAAACTGGCTTGAGCGAGCTTCAGTGCCCCTTCCAAATTCGTTGCATCAGAACGACCAAAATCCGACTCGGGGCGCGTTACGTTAGGCAGATTCTCATCACAAGGTGGAATCTCGATCGACGCCTCACGCCCGAAAACGATCAGTCCCGCTCTATCTTGTTTGTCCGGGCGTCGATGCTGCTTAACACTCGCAATCGCGTACTCAAACATCAATTGGCGTTTCGCTACCGGGATGGAATCGCTTTGGTCCAGCAAGTAAATCACGGTCAGCTTTTGACTTGACCAAATCCACTGCACCCCGGCGATCGCAAAAATAACAAGCAGCATCACCAAGGTTCGAAACAGCAACGCAAAGAATCGTCGCCAAGGCCCCAGCCCCGCAAGCGACTTGGTTCCCATCCACCAGACGATAGGAATCAGAACAAGCAGCAACAAATACCACGGGTATTGAAAGCCTATTTCAATTCTGCCCATGTTCATACGTTAAAGTTGCTTTTTAAAAGATTCAGGCCTGGATCGCATTCCTACATAGCCGCTACATTATGGCCGACAAACAACTTGGCTCGCCAGTCGGCATACCCACTTTTTTACCCGATTCCACCTGTTTGAGTTCGGAATGCAAATAAACGGTATTGAAATCGAAGACACGTTTGCCGAAGCATTCGACATGACGGCGACGCGGATCATTATCACCGCTGCCGAACCCATTTGGGCACAACGGGCCGCAGAAGCCATGACGGGGTTTGCTACCAGCGTCATCGGGTGCGGAGTCGAAGCTGGTATCGAGCGAATTCTCGATTCCGAGCAAACACCTGATGGACGGCCCGGCGTTGCGATTCTCATGTTTGCCATGTCTGGCAACGAACTGGAAAAACAACTGGTGAAACGCGTTGGACAATGCGTGCTGACTTGTCCCAGCACCTCCGTCTTTGCAGGATTGCATAGCCTGAAACGAATCGCTCTTGGTTCGCGTTTGCGATACTTTGGCGATGGTTACCAAATCTCCAAGATGATCGGCAAAGAACGCTACTGGCGCATCCCTGTGATGGATGGCGAATTTGTTTGCCAAGATTCCGTCTGCCGCCAAAGCGCCGTGGGCGGCGGAAACTTTCTGGTGCTAGCCGATACGATCCACGGGGCATTGCATGCTTGCGATTCGGCCGTGAGAGCGATCAAACGATTGCAAGACTGCATCACCCCATTCCCCGGTGGTGTCGCCCGCAGCGGTTCCAAAGTTGGTTCCAAATACAAAATGCTCGGAGCGTCTACCAACGATGCCTTCTGCCCTACCCTGCGCGAGCAAACCAAATCCTATGTCCTTGATCACACCAGCGCCGCGCTAGAATTGGTAATCGACGGACTTACTCCCGAGATCGTTGGCCAAGCGATGCGAGTCGGCATTCAAGCCGCTTGCGATGTCGGGCCTTCTTGCGGTGTACGGAAGATAACCGGAGGACACTACGGTGGAAAATTGGGGAAACACCATTTCTACTTGCATGATCTTTTGAGCAGCTCCTCCTGCGCAAGCTGACGCGGGGCGCGCCGCTTCGATCGCTGCATCCAACATTGCGATCATGATCGATGCATTTCTAGACTACGGAACCAATCGTTCTCCAAACACAATGCGATGGCCGTCTGGGGTCACAATCGCAAATTCTCGCATCCCCCATGGCTTGTCACCCAGCTTGTGCCAAATCGATACCTCATTCTGTACGCACTCCTCGTACAGACTCTTTGCATCCGACACATGCAAATAAGCAAACCAAGAGTGATCCTGCGTTTGCGACATAGGGACCGCATCGGGACAGTGCCCTATCCTCAATTTGCACGCACCGCGAGTCAAAAAAGACCAGCCATCTACGTGCATCTCTTCATGGAACCCAAGTTTGCTAGTATAAAACTCCCGCGATGCATCCAAATCGTTGACGGCAAGCACAAACGTAGTCGACACTATCTCTGCCACGGACATCTAAACTCCCGCAAGACCTGAATCGCTGGCCCCCATGGACCGGCGATTTGAAACATAAACCAGAACCGTCGAGTAGTTTACTCGCTTTTGATGCCGTGGTGACTTCGAAAATGGTCCCACAAATGATCATGAACTCGGTGCATCCACTTGCCCAAACTGAAATCGTGCGGAACGATGTTTCCATCTGCATCGACCTCTGTCGACGGGGATACGTAATTGACTACTGCCGTATCGCCACCGATGGCAACAAAGCCCGTCCCAGTCACCAACAGAACCACCACGACCGCTGCCAATCGCCGCGTCAGTATGCTTCTCTTTCCAATACTCGCATGCAAATCCATCATTCGCTCCTCCAAGTTTTTATCAATCCCGTCTGGCTCACGCGAGCTAGACCTCAATTCTCTTAAGCAACTCTCGACTTGATCGTTGTGCATCTCCCTCCCCCTCCGTTTGAATCATTTTCCCCCGCAATAGTTCTCTGCCTCTCGACAATCGCGATTTGATTGTTCCAGGGCGACATTTCATGATTTCCGCAATCGATTCGACCGACAGGTCCTCGAAATAGTAAAGCGTCAGTGCCGTCTGAAACGCCAAAGGCAACTCGATCAAGGCTTGCCGAACCGGTTCCAATCGTGGGTCCAATGCATCGCTTGATCCATCCGCAGACGGTTCCAGCACATGAACGGAACGCCAAAGACTGAAGAACCGCCTCTTTCGAATCCATCGATTGATTTGCGTGGTGGTCAGCACCAACAACCAGCATCGAAACGGAGCTCCCGTCCATCGGAATCGCGGAAGATATCGCACCATCGTCATGAACACCTCCGACACAATATCGTTGGTATCATGAACGCTGCCGATTCTACGATTCACATACCGATGTATGGATGCATAATGCTGGCGGTACAAATACGACATCGCCAACGGATCTGACTTTGCCAATTCAACGATCGCTTGCTCGGAGAGATCGCCAAAATCCGTCTCGTTGGTTTGCAATGATTTGAGTGCCAATTCCGGTTCGTTTCTGCTGGTGGCTCGTAAAGACAACTAAGAAAAGCCACGCATCCCCCAAAGGGTTCCCTAGAAACCGAAACTTTCCCAAATATCAGTACCGTTCATTACTTTGCAACGAATTCATTTCGCACCCAACCCGTTCCGACTCCCTCAAAATTTCCGAAGGTCCAGTTGTTGGTCTCGCTCAGAATCGTAAACTCGGCACCGTCTAGAAGCGGTTTATCAAAGGCCGATTCGTAGCTCTCCGCGGCCCCTTTTCTCGCAACAGTCTCTCGCGTGATCGCGGCGTGCCGCACCCCTAATAACTCCGGGGAACCGAGCGCCAAATCGCCCCCCACGGCCAATGAGAGAATCGCGGCAGGGAGCGCCAACCACGTAAGCTTGCTGTTTTTGAAAACGCAGCCGCATACCACAAGCAAACAGGCTGCCCCAAAGAGTACTGTCATCGCGACACACTTTTCTAGGACCGACAACCAACCGCTCCAGAACAAAAATCGCTCCGTCCATGGCGCGTGATTAACAAGCATCTTCCCCGGAGCTGCAGCGATGGCTTGCTGTAAATTCGCTTGCACAAACGGATCTCGCGGGAGATAACGCTTGGCTCGCCGAAAATGGACGATCGCTTTCCCGAATTCGTTTGCCCGAAAATACGCATTCCCTAAATTGTAGTTTACGGCCCCGTTATCGTATCCATCCTCCAGCAACGATTCGAATGCCTTCGCCGCAGCATGGAAATCCTCCGGCGTTTTCGAGTTATCGAAGATATCCAATGCCTTGAGAAAATCGCGTTCTCGCTCATCCGCCCCCGCAAGGGAGAGACCGCATAGATTCATCAACCAAAAAAGACACAGGCAAAATACACGCACGATCATGTTCATTTTGTCTTCCGTTCTAATTTCGGGCCGATGCGACGGATGACGTTCGATGCTTCCGCTACGAGCTTTTCCA
>CAIXME010000499.1 GCA_903920425.1 uncultured Pirellula sp.
CATCGTACTGGAGCCTTCGGTATGGAGTTTGTGTGGAGTTCGTCGCCTGGCCAGAATTCGAAACTTCTTGAGCTTCTACTTGGCAGTCGGCATCGGACAGTAGCAAACTGACGACAGATAAATCCAGGGCAATCATCCTGGGCCGTTGACAATTCCAATAATTCGAACATCCTTTTGATCACCAAGTTCGATTTCGCCCCCCGCTCCTTCCCTTTGAGAAAGTGTTGATTCGTGAGAAAGTTTTTAATCGCTGGCAATTGGAAGATGAATCTCCTACGAGACTCCTCGGTTGCATTAGTACATCAACTCATGGATCAAATGCAAGAAAACGCTAGCGTTGGCGTGGCCGTTTGCCCGCCAAGCGTGTACCTGCATGACGTTGGCGCAGCCCTCCGCGGCAGTTCCATCGCGTTGGGAGCTCAAAATGTTTACCACGCAGCGGAAGGGGCGTACACAGGGGAAGTGAGCTGCGGAATGCTACTAGACCTTGGGTGCCAGTACGTGATTCTAGGGCACAGCGAACGAAGAGCGATTTTTGGAGAGTCGGATGCGGACGTAAACCAAAAGCTGCACGCCGTTCTAAAGTCTGGATTGAAACCCATTGTCTGCATCGGCGAAACGCTAGCACAACGCGAAGCTGGTGAAACCCAAAAGGTTGTCCGTTCGCAATGCACGCATTCGCTAGCTGGCCTTTCCCCTGAGCAGATGGCTGAAACCGTCCTGGCTTACGAACCTGTCTGGGCGATCGGAACAGGAAAAACAGCGACTCCCGCACAGGCCGAGGAAGTACACGCCGATATCCGAGACTTGCTATCGACGATTTTTGGAAAAGCGGTCGCCGACAAAGTGGTCATCCAGTACGGCGGCAGCGTCAAGGCTGACAATGCCCACGAACTGCTCAGCCAACCGAACATTGACGGGGCTTTGGTCGGCGGCGCCGCCTTGAAGGCTGATTCGTTTTTAGCGATCGTGCAGGCGGCCGGCAAGATCCAGAAATAGGGTTGTGCCCCAATCGGAATTTATCTGTTCGCAAACTGGTTTTGACTACGCTAAACTAGTTTTGAGCGTGATTAAGACGTATTCGGCGAGAGTAGCAGGCACATTCCTTTGAACAGTCCAGAATGCGCTCAGCTTTTATTCTTGGCATGTTGCGTCTTGCGATCGCTCAATTCGCCGGCTCTCTCATGCGATCACTTTTCAAAGTGCGATAAGCATGAGGGCACACGGTTGCCAAAAAGTGTTACCGAATTGGGTTTCTGAAAAGGATACGGACATGCACCGACGAAGCCAAACAGGGATCAACGCCGTAGTCTTTGCTAGTTGGATGACACTGTTTTCCGGCACTGCGTCTCTTTGCAATGCCGATGTGTTCGAGTTGGTGGGTGGCGGGAAACTGACCGGCACCATTGTTGGCGAGTCGGAAGGCAACTCCTATCGAATCAAAACCACCGAAGGAATCGAAGTCACTATCGCCAAAAATAAACTGACTTCAAAGCCCCGGACCAAAGATAGCGACATCGACAAGATTTATCAGGCCTACACCAAGCTGGTGGAAAGCAGTAAAGACACAGCCGATGCCAATCGTGAAATCGCAAGCGAGTTCGTGAAAGGTCAAAAGCTACTCTACGAAGCGCACATGGAGCGAGTCACCGAACTAGATCCCGCCGACAAGAAGGCCTGGGACGCGCTTGGCTACCGCAAAGACAAATTGGACCAATGGGTGCGCGGAGAGACTCTCCAAATGAGCCGCGGCTTGGTCAAAGAGTTCACCGGTCGCGGCTGGACAACTCCCCACGCGAGAGCGATCGCCGAAATCCAAGCTAAACGGACAGCCGCCGAAAGCGCGCTTCGCAAGGAAATCAGCATGCACTTGCGAAACCTCAACCAGACCGGGCCACGAAGCTTCGACGCAAAGCAGTTTTTTCAGACACTAGATAATCCTTTGGCGATCAAAGAAATCCTGAAATTGCTCAAGGCCGATATCGAAAACGGTGGCAATGGCCTCGACTATATTGAGATCCTCGAGCGAATGCCGGGCAATTCTGCAACCGACGCCTTTATCGATATTGCGAGCAATGTTGGTTTGGGCTCCAACGTACCGCCACCGGTTGTCTCTCGCGCTTTAGATGCTCTCCAACGGACAGAGTGGTCCAGCGATTCCGCCGTGAATGCATTTGTTGGTGAACTCAACTCGCAACTCAGCAAAAAGGAAAAAGACCTCAAACGAATCGATCGAGCGGGTAGCAATCTACAAACCGTAGGAGACAAACGAGCAATCGTCGCATTGATCAACTCGCTATTCTCCGTGGTGACCAAGACAACCACAATTCCTGGCACGCAGGCCATGACGCGGGATGGCGGAGTTTCGACAAGCTCACCTCGCACCATATCCAACACAGTCAACTACAATCACGCATCTGTCTTGCAGGCACTAACTATGATCACCGGTGCAAGCTATGGTTACGACACCCAAGAATGGCGTTATTGGTACGCGAGAGAGTTTGCCGTTACCAACATGGATTTGCGGCGGGACGAGTGAAGGTTTCCGTTCTTGAATTTGCCTGCGGCGGTGGATTGCGTGATGAGCCTCCACGCAATCCCACTGAAAAATCCGATTGCGACTCCAACCCCGTTGGCATGACAACAAACACAGCTAGCGGTCCTCTTGCGCTGTTGTTTGACGAAGGCTTAGGCATGCTCAAGTCGCTTGCGTCCGATCTGGTTGCATGCGGACACGAAGTGACGGTTTGCATCGATCCAAAAATTGCCAGCGAGTCGTCCGTTGCAGATCTAAAAGCCAACGGTATCGCCATTGAATTCATTTCGCATGAGCGGCCCTGGATGGAGAGTTGGATTGCGACAGGCATCAAATCAGATCGAGCCATCGTGATTGCGCCGGAAATGGGCAACGCGCTGTCCAATGCCGTTACGCACATGCAGCAACTCGGTATCCATGTGATCTGCTCGAGTCTTCCATTTCTTCTTGCAGCTTCCGACAAGCTGGATTTCGCAGCAAGGATGCAACGGGCAAACATCCAGCACCCTCAAACGAATTCCGTGGAAGAAATTCTGTCGGGTGGCTACAGCAACTACGCAGCCGAATGGCCCACGTTAACCTTGAAGCGACGTGATGGAGCGGGCTGTGTTGGCATGCAACGTTTCCACAATGGACGCATGTTCTTGGCGTGGCTCAACGAATCGACTCCTGAGGCGCGCGA
>CAIXME010000500.1 GCA_903920425.1 uncultured Pirellula sp.
CAACCATCGGTGGATGCGACAGAAGTCATGCTAGAGGAAGTAGCCAAGTCGACAGCGACGAAGAAGGAATCGCAGATCGAGTCGTTGGATGCGTTCTTCGCATCGCTGTGGAACGGAATCTAATTCCAGGTTTCCAAAGATGATCAGCTAGGAATTGAGAAGCCATCAGCGAGCAGCTGATGGCTTCTTTGCTTTACAACGCGGTCTATTACGCTAGGGAGCGATCTGTTGCTTTGCGTGGGTGGAACGTGGCTAGGTAGTGTCCTGCCGCCCAAAGCAAACATGCCAGCGATAGTAGAGCGGCGATCGTACATGCAGTGAGAAAGAACTGAAGGATGTTTCCGTCAATCTTGATCAGTTTGCGAACGAAGAGGATCAGCACGTAGCCGAAGTAGCCCGTGGAATCGACTAGGGCCATCAGGTATCCGAGGTTGCCCCGTTCACGTGTTAGTGCGATAAATCGCTCGAGCACTGTTGTATGGATCGCTACGTAGGGCATGTAAAGACCCAGGCCGATCATCACCATGAATGTCATCGGGGAAAGCGTGTGGGTCGATTGCAGGTAACAAGCCAATAGCAATGTCGCCATGCCGATGGTGCAAATCGAGAGTGAGCTGATATAGGCGCGGCCGTTGTGTCGAAACAGCACGCAACTGCCGTTGATTGCCAGTACCACGAGACCTACCCATATTTCGGATACGGTGTAGAGGGGAGTCGCCGCAGTCGGATCAATTCCGAGGTCAGACCAAAGTTCGCGAGCAAAATCGCCCCGAATGCTTCTTAAGATCGTAGCAAGCAAGTAAACAAAAATGATGGGGAGAAGACCCCATGCGTATCTACGGAAGTAACGCCAGCGTTGAGCGCTGTCCATTGTGGTGCGTGCTTGTCGCTGAGCTTCGTCGACATGAGTGGGCCGTGGTATTTGAGCCAGCATCCAAACAAAAAAAAGCAGTGGCACAATGAAGACTGCACCGGCAGTGGCGGGCATCCAAGATTCGCCCATGCTCGCCACGAGCGACTGGCCGATGGTCTTCATGAGCCCGTCGGCAAGGATAAAACTCGTGCAAAGGCCAGCGGCCAGCAATTCCGTCGTTTGGCGACCTTCGAGGAATCCAAGGACGAGTCCGAACACCATGCCAAGAGGCAGGCCGTTGAGGAAGATAAACAAAATGTTCCATGGCCTGCTAACCATCCCAAAGCCGACCAAAGCCAATTCGGCGAAACCGATCAGAAAGAGAATAGCGATCGCACGGCGTTCGGGTGCCAGCTCTGAGACGACTTTAATCCCGACAAATTTGCTGATTGTGTACCCGAGCACTTGTGCGATAACCAGCAAGCTCTTTTCGTCCATCATCCAGTTTGCGGTCAACTCGTATTGGTGCTCGTACGAGCCAGCTTTGAACGGGACGCGAAAGCCGTACATGGAAAAATAAGTGCCGAATGCTGCAACGACAGACCAGATCGTCCAAGCCCAAGCAGGCCACTTTTGGGACGAGGAATCAGCATCACCTACACTGGAAAGTTCGCTCGAAGTCATCATATGAATGAGTGTGAGTATTTGATGAATTGAATTGCCTTGTAGGTGGGGAAGTATATGCTATGGCCTTCCCTGAAAATATGAATAATTGGTTTAGACTTTTTGATTGACGAGAGGCAGTATGGAAAGCGACGCAAAGAATGATCCGGTTTCGTTTGTCATTGAGTGTTTTCGATTGCGAGGGGGGAGCAATTATGGCAAAGAAGCGGTCAGTCAATTAGAACATGCGTTGCAAGCTGCGTTTGCTGCCGAGAATGCGGGAGCGTCGCCTCAACTGATTGCCGCGTCGCTTCTCCACGATGTTGGCCATTTGCTTCATGATCTCCCAGAAGATGCTCCTGACCATGATATTGACGATGAGCATGAGCGGCTTGCGGCGGCCTGGTTGACCGAATACTTTTTGCCTTCGGTGGTAGAGCCGGTTCGGCTTCACGTTGCAGCAAAGCGTTATTTGTGTTTTGCGGAAGCGGACTATTTTGCCCAGTTGAGTCCGCCATCGGTTCAGAGCTTGGCATTGCAGGGTGGACCGATGACGGCATCGCAAGCCAAGCACTTTGAGGAGCACCCTCACTTTGAGGCAGCGATCCAATTGCGACGCTTTGATGATTACGCAAAAATTGCGGGTTTGAAAACGCCGTCGATCGAACATTATCGCGAGCATCTTCGCGCGTCTCTAATTTCAAGTGAGACCAAATAGTGCAAAAATCAACAATTATCGTGGGTGGCGGCATTGTTGGTTTAGCGCAAGCGTGGATGGCGGCTGAATCAGGACATCAAGTCAAGGTGTTCGATCGCAACCCAAATACGAGTGGGGCTTCCGTACGCAATTTCGGGATGTTTTGGCCCATCGGTCAGCCTTCTGGCGAGCACTTCGAAACCGCCATGTTGAGTCGGGAACGATGGATTCGATTGTCCAAGGAGGCTGGTCTTTGGGTGGATCTGTGCGGTTCCATTCACCTGGCGCATCGCGACGATGAATGGGATGTCCTCAACGAGTTTTATGCGATAGCCATTCAGAGTGGAGTGCAATGCGAACTGCTATCCAAGGAGCAGGTTTTGGCGAGGACTCCGGCAGCAAATCCCAATGGATTGCTGGGCGGATTGTTTAGTCCCACAGAGGCGTGTGTGAATCCTCGTGTTGCCAGTGATGTGCTTGCTCAATGGCTGAAGGATAAATTCGGCGTGCAATTCTATTGGAACACGGCAGTCGTGTCGGTGGATTCGGGACGTGTTGCGACAGCGTGTGGCCAAAAGCACGAATGCGATTTAGTTGTTGTGTGTTCTGGATCCGATTTCGAAACGTTGTTTCCTCGCGAGTATGCAGGCTCCGGGCTGAAGAAATGCAAACTTCAAATGCTGCGAACCGGCACGCAGAAGGACGGTTGGCGAATTGGTACGCATATCGCCAGTGGTTTGACATTGAGGCATTACGGGAACTTTGCAGAGTGCCCAAGTCTGGCGAGGCTCAAAGCCCGTGTTCATTCGGAAACGCCGGAGTTGGATCGCTATGGTGTGCACGTTATGGCCTCTCAGAATGAGCTAGGTCATGTTATTTTGGGGGATTCCCACGAGTATGATCTCGATATCACTCCGTTTGATCGTGCTGATATAGACGACATGATTCTACGGGAGCTCAAAGCAATTATACAGTTGCCCGATTGGTCGATCGCCGAGCGATGGCATGGCATCTATGCAAAAAACCCACATAGTCCGACTTGGGTCTGTGAGCCTTTGCCCGGTGTCCGGATTGTGAACGGCTTGGGTGGAGCGGGCATGACCATGTCCTTTGGTGTTGCCGAGCGACATTGGCGACAGTTGAATTCATAGATCATCGGATCGCGACCTCTTATTGGAATGGCATCAGCATGCACGTGAAGGCGGTTTTGTTTGACTGGGCAGGAACCACAGTCGATTTTGGCAGCAGGGCACCTGTTCAGGTATTCATGGAGGTTTTTGATCGCATCGGAATCCAAGTTACCGAGGCTGAGGCCCGAGGGCCGATGGGAAAAGCCAAGCGAGAGCATATCGCTAGCGTCATTTCCTTGCCTCGCATCGCTGCACTTTGGGAAGATCGCTTCGGCATGGCACCTACCGGTGCGGATGTGGATGCGCTCTACGCTGATTTCCTACCGCTACAGCTTGCCGTGCTTTCGAAAGGCTCGGACGTCATCCCAGGGATTCCGCAACTCATTGAAGCATTGCGAAATCAGGGGCTCAAGATTGGGTCATCGACCGGCTACACACGTGCGCTCATGGAAGCCGTTGTTCCCGTTGCCAAGGCGCAAGGTTATGAACCCGATTGCGTTGTCTGTTCCGATGAGGTTTCCAGTGGGCGACCGCAGCCTTGGTTAAACTTCAAAGCCTGCGAGTTGCTCGATGTTTATCCTCCGCAAAGTGTGATCGTCGTCGATGATACTCCAATCGGTATTCAGGCAGCAAGGAATGCTGGCATGTGGGCAGTTGGTGTTTCGATGACAGGCAATGGGTTAGGACTTTCGCAAGCCGATGCGTCCGCGTTACCTGAAGCAGATTTGACGAGCCGACTTGAAAGGATCACTTCGGAATACTTAGCTGCTGGCGCGCATTTCGTTGTTCGATCAGCAACAGAATTGCTATCACTATTGCCGACCGTCAATCAACAGCTTGAGCGCGGGATACAACCCTGAATGTGGGGCTGTCCTACACGAAGTCCTCACTGATCGTTAACAATAAATTCTTCGTTTCCATCGAATAGAAAAACCGGACGTCGTCATACTTTCGCTTCGTCAGTAACCGATGAAATAGCACACGCATTATGCCTGCTATTTCATCGTGATGGTTTAACTTATGGAGCGAACGAATGGCAGGCTTGAGTCGGGTTGCGATGGTCTTGTTGGTGCTTACGATTGTCACATCGATTGGGTGCGGGAAGCCACCTATGCAGTCTGTTCAAGGCACCGTCAAACTGGATGGTGAGCCGGTCGGCAATTGTAAAGTCGGCTTCTTTCCTGATACGGAAATGTTTGATTCCAACCGCCATGGTTTTGGTTTTGGAGTGACCGATGAGAAGGGTCACTACACCATTCAGCATCCGCAGGGTGACGAGGGCATCTGGGCTGGCGATTACAAAGTGACATTCGTTGCTTGGGTTGATGCATCGGGCAAATCGTTGGGCATCGATACCAAGCCCAGCGAAGTTGAGGGTGGTGTGATCAATCGTTTTCCACTCATTTACGAAGCGCCTAGTACCACAACGGAACGCGTTAAAGTCACCAAAGAAGCTGACAAGAACGTGTTTGATTTCGATATTAAGACCAAGTAGTTATTCGCCATTTTTCAAGGGTTATCGCAATGAAAATCAAGTCCTCTAATAAGGGTTTCACGCTCGTGGAACTCTTGGTTGTTATCGCCATCATCGGCATTTTAGTGGGTCTGTTGCTTCCGGCGGTTCAAGCTGCCCGCGAAGCAGCACGACGCATGCAATGCCAGAACAACGTTCGTCAACTCATGCTTGCTACCATGAATTTCGAATCGGCATACAAAGGGTTTCCGATGGCGGTTGAGTTCGAAGTGGGGACAGCTTGGTCGTCGTTGATCTTGCCGTTCATGGAGCAAAACAACACTTATAACATCATGACATTCCAAGAGGATGGTGGTGGGAATTACCAGTGGGCGATCGGTTTACCTGGTGTGCCAGGTACGACGGCACTCAACAACCCTGCTTACAAATTCTTTCGCAACATCTATGCTTGCGAAACCAAGATTTCCACGTTCCGTTGCCCATCATCGACTTTCCCCGAGTCGGCAGCAGATATTTCCGGTGATAACTGGATCGTTCAGAAGCGTGCACCAGCTAACTACCTTGGGTGCGTTTCGGGGCGAATCACTTCCGATCGTCGTCGGCAAGTTGCTGAAACACCTTGGGGCGGTGGACCCGCCGCGACCGAAGTCATCCATGATTTGGATGGTGTTTTCATCAACAAGATGGCACATCAACGTATCACTGTGAATGGAAAGTCGTTCGGTTTGGTCGGTATCAAGTTGGCTTCCATCACCGATGGAACATCTTCCACGATCGCTATTGGTGAAGCTGAGTCGGACATTCGCGTGTTACCAGAAATGGGCGTGGTTCGCGAGAACAATGCCGCGAACTTTGGACGCAAGGATCACTGGCCATATGGTGGTGACGATGCGGATACGAACAATCAAGGGGATATGTCGGAGCACTTGGGCTCAACAGGTGTCGGCATGAATCTCAAGCCGGTTGCACCTGGTACTGCTGCCTTTGCTGCGTATGAATTCAGTTTCGGAAGCCGGCACGTTGGGCTCGCCAACTTTGGATACGCTGACGGTTCTGTTCGTACGCTTTCCGATAACATTGCACTGCCAATTTATAGTGCACTCGGAACCAGAAACGGCGCAGAGACGGTTTCGACGGACGAGTAATGGTTTCGTCCGATCGGTCTAGGCAATTTCTTTAACCAACTTGAGTTTCAACATGATGGTGCGTTTTTTCAACCTTTGCTTTTCCGTGATCCTAATGGGTTGCGGTGCTGCCTTTGCTCACGATGGGCCGGACCCACGTGCAAGCTGGTTGTTCGAAAACGCATTCATCGACGGAACTCAAGTCAAATCTCAATCCGGTCCGGATTTGACAGCCGTGGTGAATCCCGTCACGGAAAAAGTTGGGAAGCTTAATTGTGTCCGGCTTGATGGCAATGAAAATTTTTTCGTAGCCAAGCAAGATTGGGAATCGGTACGAGCGATTTTGCCTGCAAAGGCCATCACAATCTCCGCATGGGTTAGCATCGACACGACATTGCCCAACGGTGGAATCGTTTCTGCATTTCAGGATAACGGTAATGCAGAGACAGGTTGGGTTCTCGGCTATAACGAAAAGTCGTTCACGTTTGCTCTGTCGAGTGAAGGTGCGAACGACGGAGATGGCGTGCTGACGTATCTTGCTGGAAAGACAGCGATCGAAGCGGGTAAGTGGTATCACCTGTGTGCAATCTACGACGAGAGCACTATGCAGTTGTGGGTCAACGGTCAACTCGACGCAGAATCGACTGTGCAATCTGGAGCGATACTTTATCCCAAGAAGGCTAGACTCGCTCTCGGGGCTTACCTCGACGACAACGAGTCTTTTCCTATGCAAGGCCGAATCGCACAAGTCACCATTTACGATCTTGCAGCTAAACCTGCATGGGTTGCGCACGATTTTGAACATCAAAAAGAGTGGACCACATTACCCCCCAAGCTTGATCCGTCCAAGGATTTTCAATTCCTGGTCAAACCGTATCTGCAATATGCAACGGGTGAGAGAATTAGCGTGATGTGCGAGGTGAATCATCCCTCGAAAGTATCGGTTCGCTATGGTGAAACGATCAATTTTACCAACACGGTTCAGGCGTCGAGTGCAGATCGGCTATTGCATACCGCAGTCCTCGACGGGCTTAAGCCAGAGACCGGTTACTACTATCAAGTGATCGTGGAAGAGGAAGGTCGGGAGGATATTCTGAGGGGCGACGTTAGCTCGTTTCAAACCGCTTCGCTACCCGCTAGCCCCTTTGCATTTACCGTTATGGGGGACACGCAGGGCAATCCGGCGGTCAACGGCAAGCTTGCCCAGTTCGCATGGGCTTTACGCCCGAACTTTTTGGTGATCCCTGGCGACTTGGTCGATGACGGTCCGGTCAAAAACCAATGGGTCAATGAGTTCTTTGCAAGTATGAATCCGCTGTTTAGTCGGGTTTGTTTTTATCCTGTTCTTGGGAATCACGAACGCAATGCCGATCATTATTATCGGTATATGGATCTCCCACCGCCTGAGTACTACTACTCTTTCCAATACGGAAATGCCAAATTCTTCATGCTGGATTCCAACAAAAAGTTAGATCCGGAAAGCGAACAGTACCTGTGGCTTGAAAAAGAGTTGATGGCACTAGAGGAAAAAGAAAAGCAAGGTACCTCGGATGTAGTGTGGAAGTTTGTCAGTTACCACCATCCGTCGTATTCTTCGGACGAAGACGATTACGGGAATCTTTGGAAGGGAAAGAGCACATGGGGCGATACCCGCATTCGACAGTTGACGAAGCTCTTTGACCGCTATTCTATCGATGTTGTGTGGAATGGGCATATTCACTCATACGAGCGAACATGGCCAATTGTCGATGGCATTACGACAGAGAACAAAGGGACGATTTACATGGTCACCGGTGGAGGTGGTGGAGGGCTCGAGCAAGCAGGTCCGATACGCCCGCCATTCCAAAACAATGTGAAACGCGGTCACCATTTTGTTTTCGTAGCTGTCAACGGCAAGACTCTTGAGCTAAAGAGTTACGATCTCGAGGGTCGATTGTTCGATACCGTCACGCTGAAGAAATAGTCGTCGGGTCACTCCGGTACGAATCGAAAAGACCGAAGTGTACCTTTGCAACGCCGCTACAGTTTAAGATAAGAGGGTGTGTGCCACTGGCTATGCCAGTGCGATCCGAGACTTTGCTAGACACCATGTGAAATGGAACATTGGCCTAGCCAGAGGCACACATGCCCTCAATTCCAAAGCATTCTATCCATAGGCTCATCTTTCGGATGTCAAAAGTACTAGTTGTATATGCAATAGCCTTCTTGAGTCTATTGACTCCCGTTAACATGGCGTTGGGGGCCGGACCAAACAATGTAGTTTTAATTACTTTAGATGGTCTTCGGGGAGAAGAAGTCTTTGGCGGAGCGGACTCGAGATTGATGATCAAAGAGTTGGGTGCCGAGAAGCCCGATGAGCTCAAAGAAAAGTATTGGCGAGAGGATAGAAAGGAGCGACGAGAGTTGTTACTGCCTTTCCTATGGAAGCAATGCAACAGCGATAGCGGATGGATCGCTGGTGATTTCGATCGAGATAGCGCGGTTCAGGTCACGAATGGACTTTATTTCTCCTACCCTGGCTATAACGAACTCCTTTCGGGATTCGCTGACCCGAGAGTGATGAGCAATGACAAGAACTACAACAAGAACACAACGGTCTTGGAGTGGTTGCATGATAAGCCGGAATTTCAAGGCAAGGTTGCCGCGTACTGCTCTTGGGACGTCTTTCCATTTATCATCAACGACGTTCGCAGCAAAGTACCTGTGAACGCAGGATGGCAGCCGTTCCGAGTCGGAAACCCTGACAGGGTGCAGACGCTCAATTTCGTATCGGATCAATTGTTTCACCAGTGGGACGGTGTGCGATATGACGTGTTGACGGTGAGTGGTGCAATCGAAGAGATCAAAGCAAACCAGCCACGTGTCTTGTTTGTTTCGTTGGGTGAAACGGATGATTGGGCACATGGTGGGCGCTATGATCGCTATCTGTTGACGGCGCAACAAAACGATCACTTTATCGAGCAGCTTTGGAATGCCACTCAAGCGTTGCCAGCCTACAAAGACCAAACACTATTTATTGTGACGACGGATCATGGACGCGGGGATGGACGAGAAGGTTGGAAGAACCACGGCATCCTGCTCCCCGGATCAGAGCGCATTTGGATTGCAGCGTTTGGTGCCGGATTGAAAGTAAAGGGAAACGACGAAGGTGGACGGTACGAACAAGCTCAGATTGCAGCAACTGTCTCGAGTGCATTGGGGTACGATCTCCAACAATTACGTTCGGAAGTGAAACCGCCATTGCCTATTCTTGAAACGGCAAAGTAGCCAACAGAATAAAGGGCTGGTTATCGTAAAGAAGAAAGCACTTTTGCTCGTGTTCGAGCTCTTGTTAGCGGAACGGCGCGAGCCGTCCGGTAGCACGCACGAAACGCCCCCATCTTTGGCCACCCACGACGGTTACTAAATCGATCGTTCAAGCGCACGGCCAATGATTGCACTTGCGGTTGGATCTTGGATTGCTTCAAGCCAAGCGATTCCTTTCTTGATTTCTTCGCCGAACCGATCGTCTGCTTGCTTTAGCAGTTTCTCGCGGAAATTGGCGTCGTAGTTCACTTCCGGTTTTTTTGCGTAACGCCCCATAACTTCGCTGGCAAGGATAGGATTGACATCGGTGGCAATACCGAGATGGCCAAATGCTTCGGTGAGTTTCGAGTGCGGTGATTCGAGAAACGCATCGAAATTAACCCATAGGGAACGCCCCGCAAATTGGTTTGCGATTCGCGATAGGGAGAGCATTTCTGCAAGCCAACTCATGGCGACTAGTTCTCCTGGAGATAGGTTTCCTAGGGACACTTCAGGCAACAAGCCCCTGCTTTGGATTCGCGAGAGGCGAGCCGTAGCTTGGCTGTTGATATCGCTCATGGCACCATCTAGCAGAGCCCGAAGAAAGGTTATGGCTGGGACGTACATCAAGATGGCTTTGGAATCTGGAACCGTATTCAGAATGTCCGATCCAATTTCGCTAACAAAACTCGTTGCTTTCAGCACAGCGGTTTGCGTTGGCCGAAACGTTCTTGACCACAATCGAAGGAACGTCGACAGTCGACTGCGGTGCTTTTCTGTAGCCAATAATCGCAGAATACCTGGCTCTCGAATGGAAAAAAATGCCGGATGGGCAGCGAGCAATCTTGAGTACAACGTCGAGCCAGCATGGGAAATATGAAAGATAAAATGGCATCGCAAAGGTAGGTCCTTTGCGGCTTCGGATAGCTCCGGCCAAGGGATCACCGCCGTGGGCGTATTCGGCTGGAGGATGCGATTGTCCAAAAAGCTAATGGATTGGTAAGCTTGCTCGTTGAGGTTCACGAACTGGACCAAGTCACCTGCTTCGCTCATCGAGAGAGGAAAAAGGACAGGTGACGCGGCAAGGGCTTGTTGCATTGACATGATGGAGCCGATCAAGCCGATCGCCAAGCGGCGTTGAATGCTATGGAAACACGCAGGTCATCCGAGTCGCTTGGATGCACAAAGTGATACAACCAGCTCGGGAACAAAACCATCAGTCCTTGGGCAGGCCGAACATGAACACGTTGACCGTAGGGAGAGCCAGGTGTGTCGATCATTTCAGTGTGGAATCTTGGATCGTAGAGTTCCAAAACTCCACCAATCGTATTGGAGTTGCTTGCAGTTACATAGTAGCAACCGGACCATGCATGACCGGGATGGTTATGCATTCGATGGTAGTTTCCCTTTCTGCTGACATTTGCCCACGCAGAAATTCGGAAGCCACCTTTGGGAGGAGCTTGGCGACCGACAACTTCGGGTAGTTGTCCAGTCGCTTGTACCATCCGGCTCAGCGATTCCGATATCCATTGTCTAAGGTGGCCGATCTCGGGTGTTCCCCATTCCAGTAAGTCGCCGGACGAGTGCCATCCACCCATATTGGCGTAATCGACCGAAGGCGAGTTCGCTTCGTGTTCAAGAATCGTCTTGAGCAAACCTCGGTTGATCTCTTCGGTGTTGGAGACTTGGAATCGCCCGATCAACGTTGGAAAGGCCAAAGCGATTTGAGGAGTTATGGTTGAATTCACGGGCTCGGACATCGGCATCCAATCGGACTAACGGACGGCATGGATATAAGGAGGGCGTTAACAGTTCAGCATTATCCCCGAACCGATCTATGTAAGGTACGTTGCTTGCAACAATTCACTTTATCTTCATCAATCATTCACTGAAAATCCAAGCACGTTGTTCGCGATACTGTTACTTTTAACGTCGCACGAGAGCAATGGGATTGTTGTTTTGACAAGCTTGCCGCAAGGCAAGACCAATACCATAACCCGACTCGTAAGCGAGGGGCATAGAATCGCTCGCTCACGCGTCCGGTTGGGATGAATGCAACAGCCCCAAGACACCAGAGTTGATTGAAGCACCACGATGTCATCGGCACCACGTTATGATTTGAACGGCACGATTGCTTGGCCGACGATGTTCTTTACACGTCGGTGGCAACTGCACGATCAAGAAAAGCCTGCAATCTTGAGTTACCTGCATGGGCTCAAGGGGCTGCAGGCTACGCGCATCGATAGTGGCGTGGCAGTTGGAGCCAAATCAGGTCGGGGGTTATACGAAAGCGATTTCGATTTGTTTTCGCGACCCGATGATAGTTTGCAAAAGCTCGTGCTTTTCATTCGTCAAACGTTGGCAAACACTGCGTGTATTGCAAACAATAATGAGGCAAAGCCTGAC
>CAIXME010000501.1 GCA_903920425.1 uncultured Pirellula sp.
AGTACCCAATGCCGCGTTTTCATCGATCACCGACGACGAGAGCAGTACGTTGGTAACCGGATCGTTCAAGTCGTTAACGGAAATCACCAACGACCTAGTAGGTCCGGTCAAGGATTGATCGATGGCTTGAACGACAACCGTGTAACTCGATTTGCTCTCGAAATTGACGGAGGTATTCAATCTAAGTTCGTTCCTAGCGGCACCTTGTAGAGTGAAGAATGCATTGTCATTGATACCTGACACAAACCGGTATGTTACCGTGTCGGTCAAATCCTGATCCGAAGCACTCAGCAGTCCAATCAGCGTACCATTGGACGAGTTCTCGTTGACCGACTGCGAGGAAATCGCAAGGTTGGTTGGAACGTCATTCACGTCTTGAACTTGGACCACCAACGGCAATTCCGTTGTCAACCCACCACGATCGGTACTTCGGACTCGTACCAAGTAGGAGTTCTTGGTTTCAAAGTCAAACGGGGCTTTGGTTTCGAGTCGATTATTGACGATCGAGAAACTCGCGTTGTCGTCTGAACCTGCACCCGAAACAAGCGAATACACAAATTGCTCTCCAGCATCGACGTCGGTCGTGCTCAAAAGACCAACGAGGGAGGCTGCAGGCAGGTTTTCACTGATTCCAACATTGCTGATTGCCAGCGCTGATGGTGCTTCGTTGACGTCTCGGACACCTATCGTCAATTGCTGCTCAACCGTCAATCCACCAGCATCAGTTGAGAGAACACGAATGAAGTATTGCGACTTCGCTTCAAAGTTGAATGACGATGCCGTTCGCAGTTCATTCCCAACAATGGCGAAACTGCTGTTGTCCGCTCCACCTGCCCCAGAAATAAAGCTATAGGTAAAGGTATCGCCCGCATCAGGGTCAGCCGTGTTCAACGCACCGACGACGGAACCTGAAGGCAAATTCTCGTCCACACCTACGCCGGTGGTTGTGATTTGAGTAGGAGCCTCATTCGTGTTCACTACCGAAAGCACGAAAGCTTGCTCTACCGTCAACCCACCCTTGTCCGTTGCCCTAACGCGGATGTTGTATGTCGGCTTTGATTCGAAATCGATAGGCGAGAGATTTCGGATGAGACCATTGGTCGCAATCGTGAAACTCGCATTATCCTGACCGCCCTGCCCAGAAACCAATGCATAGACCAATTGATCGCCCGCATCTGGGTCAGAAGCGCTTGCAACGCCAACGTCGCTATTGAGAGGGCTGTTCTCGACTATGTTCGAGAACACGTTCAACCCAAATGGAGTTTCATTCGCATTTAGGACCGAGATAGCGAATACGGACTCAAAGGATAACCCAAGTGCATCCGTGGTGCGAACACGGATCGAATACGAAGGAACCGCTTCGAAATCAAAAATCGCGTTGCTCTCGAGTCTGTTTCCATTGATGCGGAACTTGCTGTTGTCAGTTGCCCCAGCTCCCGCAGCCAGTGAGTAAACAAAACTATCTGGTTGATCCGGATCTTGCGTAGAAAGCAAGCCAACCAAGGAACCAACCGCAGCGTTTTCGAGAATCAAAACGCTCGACGAATTAATCGCAGTAGGTGACTCGTTCACATTCGTCACACTGATCGTAAACACCTTCTGGAAGGTTAAACCGCCGGCATCGCGACTTTCTACTCGAATCGAGTACACCGATTTAGTCTCAAAGTCCACGTTAGCGGCTACCTTGAGCTGGTTTCCAACGATCGTAAATGCGGCGTTGTCGAGCGCCCCTGCTCCGTTGACCAGCGTGTAAGTATGACTATCCACAGCATCGAAATCGACGGTCGAGAAAGTCCCTACAACACTGTTGAGGGCTAAGTTCTCCGGAATGCTGGTCGTGCTCAGATTAATGTTCGTCGGTGGGTCATTTACGTTCGCCACGGTCACAGCAAGTGACCTGGTAACGGACAACCCGCCCTGATCGATAGAACGAACCGAAATGGAGTACGAGGTCTTCAGGTCATAGTTAAAGACCGACGCCGTTTGCAATTTATCCCCAACAATTACGAACTGTGCATTGTCCGGGAAAAGAGGATTCGAGACCAATTCATACGTGAACGCATCGGCCAAATCAGGGTCGAGGGTTGTCAATGTGCCAACCTCGGTTCCTGCAGGCAGATTCTCATTCACGATCGCCGGAGCCAACGAAATACCAGTCGGATTTTCATTGACGTTGAGAACGTTTATCGGGACAGCCATCTCGAATACCAATCCAGCAGCGTCGGTCGCTCGGACTCGAATCGAATAAAACCGTTGCGTCTCGAAATTCAAATTGCTGTTCGTTCGCAACTCGTTGCCAACCATTTGGAACTTCGCGTTGTCCGTATCGCCCGCTCCACTGACCATTGCCAGCGTGTACGTATCGCCAAAGTCGTGGTCCTTTGCGGACATCATTCCAACCAGTGAACCGATGGCAATGTTCTCAAATATTTCGTTTGGCGTAACACTAATGTCATACGGCTTTTCATTGACATCCTGCACGTTGATCGCAATGACCGTTTGAGTAGATAGCCCCAGCCTATCGACAGCTCGGACTTCGATCGTGTAGATACTTCTCGCTTCGAAATCGAGTGTAACGGTCGTTTCTAGCTTGTCGCCATTGATCCGGAAAAGGAGATTGTCGTTGGCGGCGGCACCGTCTACCAACTCGTAAATGATCGTGTCGCCGAGGTCGGGATCATTGTTGGACAAAGTGCCAACTTGATATCCAATAGGCTCATTCTCGTTGAGCACCGCCGGGGAAAGAGAGATCGAGGTCGGACCTTCGTTGATGTTAGTGATGTTGATTACAAAATTCGCATCAAAGACCAATCCAGCCAAGTCGGTAACACGCACTCGGATCGGGAAGGCATTTTGAGTCTCGCGGTCATGATCGATTGCCGTTTGCAATTCGTTACCGACGATCTGGAAACCAGCATTGCCCGAATCTCCTGCTCCTGCAACCAAAGAATACGTGAACGAATCTCCAGCGTCTGGATCGTTGTTTGAAAACAGACCAACTGGGAATCCAACGCCTGTGTTTTCGGCAATCGTATTGTTGGACAAATTAATCAAAGATGCCGGCTCATTGATATCCTGGACATCAATGTTGAAGATCCTGTCAACGAACGCTCCCAATATATCCTGCGCTCGGACACGGATGGAAAAACTATTCTGTGTCTCAAAATCAAAGCTAGCAGCCGTTTGTAGAGTGTCTCCGACAATGGTAAAGGATCCATTATCGAACGAACCAGCACCGGCCACGAGCGAGTAAGTATGCACATCACCCGGGTCTTCGTCCGTAGATGTCAACAATCCTACGATGGTGCCTACAACAGCGTTTTCATCAACGGTCGTTGGGGTCAGCGCCAAGTTTGCGGGCGCATCGTTAGCATCCGTAACGGAGATGACAAAATCCTGCTCAAAGAACTCCCCACCTGCGTCCGTTGTACGTACGCGTATCGAGTACGAGTTCTTTACCTCAAAGTTGAAGATCTCTGCAGTTCGGAGATTGCTTCCAACGATCGTGAAACTCGCATTGTCGTTTCCTGTTCCTACAAATGTGTAGGTGAACGTATTGCCGAATCGATTAGGATCGATCGAGGAAAATGTTCCGACAAGTGTGGAAATAGGTTGATTCTCTGGCACGGACAAATTGGATAGATTCAGCCCGGTTGGAGGGACGTTGTCGAAGAACAGCCCATAAAAGAAGTTGTACTTGGGAGTTCCATTAGCCGTGACAAGATAGGAACCGGTGGCCGGACGCGAAAACAACCAATCCGTTTGCAATTCGACAGCAATACTATTGGTCTGCAACGGTGGCAAATCCATGAGTGCCCATCCGTTTGCGTCCGAAACAGTTGAGAACTTGCGTTGGAACTCAAGCGACCAACGATTGAGTCTACCAATGTCGAAGGCCTTGTTGTCCTCGATCGTGAGAGTCCACGTTCCCTGCAAATCCGTTCCGTTGAAGACGGACAGCGCATCGACAGGCCTGAATGTCCCTGTGAAAGGAGCTGTACCACTCGCAATCGGCGTAACGGCCGAGTCACTGAAACGAGTATTGGTGAAATTATC
>CAIXME010000502.1 GCA_903920425.1 uncultured Pirellula sp.
ACGTTAGATATTCGCCAGTTGAACCTCGGTGAAGCTCCGCAACCACAAGCTCGTATCATTAACAATACGATCATCGGTAAGGACGGACGAGCTAGCTTCAACGGAGAATCAGCTGGTGTCGAAGGAAACGATACGTTGGCTAATGCCACCCAAACATGGCAAGGAACATCGCACAATCCGTTGTTCTACAGCGATGTCGGAATCATCGGAAACGGTTTTGGTAGTGGAGTAGGAAGCACGAGTTCAACCGGTACAGGTAGTGGCGGTGGATCGGGTTCCAATAACGGCCTGACCAATTTCAACACCGATCGCTTCATGCTCAAGTTTGAAGATGGTGTTAGCCTGGATCGACAAGCAGCAGTGCTTTCGGCACAAGGTTTGACCGTCCTGAAACGCTTCGATTTCATCAACACCTTGCTCGTCGGAATGCCTGCCGTTCCGAATGCAATTTTGATGAACCGCTTGGCCCAGATCGAATCGCTACCAGAAGTGAAGACAGCTGAGCCTGACTTCATTCGCCAATTGGATCGTGTTCCAAACGACACTCAGTATCCACAACAATGGCATTATGAAAACATCGGACAGACCGGTGGAACAGTCGATGCAGATATCGATTTGTCAGAAGCATGGGATTCGTTTACCGGTTCGAGCCAAACGATCATTGCGATCCTCGACTCCGGCGTTGACTATACGCACCCGGATCTTCGGGCCAACATGTGGGTCAATCCCGGCGAAGTAGCTGGCGACAACATCGATAATGACGGCAACGGTTACGTTGACGATATATTCGGAATCGATCCAGGGCAGAATGACAGTGATCCGATGGACACCAACGGCCACGGAACGCACGTTGCCGGAACAACTGCAGCTGTAGGTAACAACGGCATTGGAGTAACCGGTGTGAACTGGAACGCCAAGATCATGGCGTTGAAGGTTGGTAATGCTGGTGGAGGAATTCCTGACTCGGCCGTCGTGGAAGCACTTGGCTACATGGTCAGGATGAAGACACAGTATGGTGTCAACATTGTTGTGAGCAACAATAGTTATGGTGGAGCTGGATTCTCCACGACAACCCAAGCTGCGATCCAAGCAAGCATTGATGTTGGAATTCCATTCGTGGCTGCGGCTGGTAATTCGTCCAACAACAACGATTTGAACCCTGTTTATCCGAACTCCTACCCGTTGGACGGAATCATCTCGGTTGCCGCATCCGACAACCGCGATCAGTTGGCTGGTTTCTCGCACTTCGGATTGACTAGCGTTGATCTGGCAGCTCCAGGTGTTGACATTCTCAGCACGACGTTGGGCGGCGGTTATGGACTAAACAGTGGTACATCGATGGCTTCACCGCACGTCGCGGGCGTTGTCGCGTTGTTGGCCGGTGCGGTTCCAGGCTCGAGTGTCAGCACTCTCAAGTCTGCCATTTTGTTGGGTGCAGATCCTCTGCAACAATTGGCCGGTACATCGGTTTCTGGGGCACGCCTCAATGCCGCCAAGTCCCTGTTTGTGTTGCAATCCGGCTTGGGTAACACCACGTCGAACACAGACGTTGACATCTATCAATTCAAGCTGGGTGTTGGAGAACGGGGTATCATCGATATCGATTCATCTGGATCGGGACTCGACTCGTACTTGCAGATTTTCGACAGCCGTGGCGTTCCGCAACGCTTTGTGAATGCCAATGGTGTTACCATGTTGGCAAGCGACAATGACGCTGCACCAGGCGAACCAGCATCTTTGGATTCGTACGCTGACTTCACAGCGACTTCACCTGGCGTGTACTACGCTGCAGTGAGCTCGGTTGGAAACACGCTCTACGATCCACTGTCGTCGGCAAATCGGCAAGCGGGCAAGACCACCGGTGCTTATCGCATCACAGTCAGTGCACGACATTTGCAAGACTTCGTGATCACAGCTCAGGATGCCTCGCAGTACCAAGCTGGCGAAACGTTCACGATCTACGGTGTACCTGATATCGACGGTACTGGCTCGAGTGGACGAACGTTTGAATTTACTTTCGGAATTGGCGGACAAGTTCGCCCTGGCAATATTCCAATTCACTTGGATCCAGGTTGGAGATTCCCAGACGTCGCGCAAGCGATCACAAGGGCTGTGAACGAAGGTCTCAATCGAGGTCGAGCGATCACCAATTTCCAACA
>CAIXME010000503.1 GCA_903920425.1 uncultured Pirellula sp.
CTTGGTGGATCGGCTGGTTCGCTCGGTCGGTGCGCGACGGTGGTTGGGCATGGTTGGATTGCGCCTGCTTTCTGGTGTTCGTCATCGTTGCGATGGCTTGCCGCGTTTTGTGGGCCGGCGATCCGCATTGTGATTTTCGAATGGAATACCGCATCGCGCAAGGAGCGAGCGCTGCGGGTTTGGCACTGTCTTCGCTCTGGATCATTTTTGGGCAGACGCGCTGGACGCTTAAGATACTCCCGCCGATAGCTTGGTTAACGTTTGTTTGCTCGATGGTTATGGTTGCCATGGGGTGGAGGTCATGGGCTGCAGGGGCAACTCTGGTTTCTTTGTTGCTTCTTCTTGTCTGGATGCTATCTGTCTCTTGGTTGATGAAAACCATCGGTATTCGGTTAGCCCGCACCCACTGCGCAGGTGCGCCGTCGCTGGATTTAAGGACTCGCCGTGCACGCTACCCGCTGCGAGATATTTTTCTTGTAACCATCGCAGTAGCCATTTTGTTTTCCGTGTTGCGGTGGATTCCGTTGCCCGAAAACATGTCTCTAAGCTGGGGCACGGTTGAAATCGCGTTGAATTGCTGCTTGATGGCGGTGAATACCACGCTGGTGGCATGGTGCGCCTTGAGCGAGCGCCCTGTTTGGGTGCGTTGGCTGCTTTTCGTTTGTAGCCCGTTGCTGAGCTCGTTCGCCGGCGTTGCGTTTCAAGCCTGGCTGCACAACAGCATCAACTATCCATGGATGGCTTCATTTCATGGAGTCATTCAAGTGTCGGCAGCGATCTCACTCTTTATATCCTTGCACACCTATCGATGGCGAGGCTGGAGAATCGGGGCAGGACAGGGGGGAGCAAAAAGCCTCACGCTACCATCGTGAACGCAAATCTTGGATCCACTGCGTTGCCGTATGCGGAACGTTCTCCGCTTTGTAACCGAAACGCTTCATCAGTCCCTCGTCTTGATAGGCGAGAAAGCACATAAACGCCAAGAACGTGTAGCTGAAAACATTGGCGACGCGATTCTGACTCCAGAACTTGAGGGCAGTTCCAAAGCTATGTTTGAACATGTAGCGGCCGCGACGATACTCAACAGACCAAATTTCATCCAGCAAGATGTGCGACATAAACCCGATGAAAATCGCAAACGTTTTGAAAAGACGAAGGTTCATGTCTTCGCACGAGCTTGCAAGAAAAGCGAATAGGGATGCGGTAATGCCGGCGGGGATGCTGTGCCACATTCCACGGTGAACCGTGTAACGTCGAAAGAGTTCTGCAATCCCGAATCGCAAAAAGAAATAGACCCCCACCGTAATGAGCAGCATCATCTCGTGCCCCAATCCCATGCGTTGAAGCCGATCGACCATGAGCATCGGAATGAAAGCAGAGGAGAACGCAACGGCTTCACGAAGGGGAATACCGGAATCGCTGTCCAGATCAGGTAGCATTCCGCTGACACTGCATAACGCGCCTGCGATGGCACAGCTTTCCCAAGCAAATCCCGATTGGTAGCCACCTAATCCGTATAGAACGCCGGCAACGGTGCTTACTGAGATGTGCGTGCGAAAATCAGCCATGATTGAATTCGTTGAGCGTCAAAGTGATTGGGTGAATCCCTCGATATCTCAACGCTTGTAGCAATTTGCCTCGGTCCGCGTCCAGTGCTTCATCAAAACTGCTCTTCGCTTTGATTGCGGCATTCCGTTATAGTCCGCGTCCCATGCAGGAAAGCGCACGATGCGCTGTGACTTATAGAGGAAACGCGAAGGATTGCTAGCTATGCAGGCATATGACTTGATCATGTTGATCGTTTTGGCCGCGACCACCATTTTTGGTGCGATTAAGGGATTTGCGTGGCAAATTGCTTCGCTCGCCTCGATCGTTGCAAGCTATTTCGTAGCCTACTTCTTTCGCAACGATGTTGCCAAGATGATCAACGCACAGCCACCATGGAACCTGTTTCTTTCCATGCTGTTGCTCTACTTTGGATCGAGTCTCATCATATGGATGCTTTTCCGGCTGGTGAGCACATCGATCGACAAAGTGAGACTCAAGGAGTTTGATCGTCACATCGGTGCAGGCTTTGGTTTGCTCAAGGGCATGGTCCTGTGTTTGATCATTACGATGTTTGCGATGACCTTGCTAGGCGCATCACAGCAACAGCAGATCGCAAAGTCGCGAAGCGGTTTGTATATCAGCCGCATCCTGGCCAACGCCGACGGGATATTGCCTAATGAGATCAAGCAGGTAGTCGGGCCCTACATCGACAACGTAGAAAAGAAGCTGCAGCAGAATCAGAATGGAATGGCTACCCAAGGTGGCGATGGCATTCTGGACGGATTTGGCCAAGCAATTGAATCGGGAGTCGCCAAATTTCAAAACGATTTCGCGAATGGGCAAGCCGGCGGTTTCCTAACGGGGCAGGGTGGGGCTGCGGACAATCAAGGCGGATTTTTCGGGGCAGGGCAGGGGGGACAAAACGCTGCTCCTCAAGATCCAGCGTGGGGAACTCAGCAATCAAGCCCATGGGGTAATCCTGTCAGTGCACCACAACAGCCGAACAATATTTGGCCCCCAGCTCAGCAGCCGACTCAGCAAAACAACTCTAACTGGCCCAATGGATTTCAGACCGGTTTTGGTGGCAACGAACTACTTCCGCAATAGCATACGCCGCCCGGCATGCATTCCCAGGCGAAACCTCTGCGTCCAAAGTCGGTTATGAGTGGATAGGTCACCAATGTAAAGACATTCTGGCGCTACTCTTGATTGGTGAATTGCCCCATAAAGAGGATCGCACCCGTCTGTGTATTGCGGATCAAAAACAGGAAGGGATGGTCAGCGACAACGCTTGGGACAAACGGAAGAGTCCGCATAGGGGCCGCGCTCCTGACGCTCATGATGACGGCCGTTGCAGCGGCTGCTTCTGTTCCTTGTTCGTTGACGTCGATCACCGCTTTGTGGACAACCTTGGAAATGAACAGATCGTCGCGTGATTCGGCAATGCCTGTGAAATTGGCATGACGATCATCGAATGCCAGTTTCATTCCGAGCGCTTTCAGCGGCGCATTCAAGTCGGTGCTGCATTCGATCTTGAACTTCGGAAGCTTGATTTTAAAGGCGCGGAATGCCATCGCTTCGGACCAAGCGTGGAGCATTTCCGGCGTCAAAAGCGAAATCAGATTCGGCAGCCCACCGTCCTTATTGGGTACGACGATCAACATGCTCAACGAGTTGCCGTTGTAGGGTAGTTCCGCAACCTGGAATCCACCCTCGGGATAACCAAACTCTGGCGATGCGTTTTCAGGCTTCTCAGTTGGCGTTTCGAAACTGGTTCCGTCGGCATGGAACGCACCATAACGCCCTTGCTCCATATTTTGGTTTGACATCATGGAGACGTTTGTCGTCTTGTTGGCAGAGCTTCTGAATAACGTGTCCTTTGTTTGGGATCGTTCAAAAGGAGTTGACCATGTGCCGAGGAAGTAGATGGCGTTGACCAATACCATGGCTGTTTGGTTGTCCACATCTCCTTTGGCAATCAAATCCAAGATCATTTGGTTCGTTTGCTCTGCGACCCAGTTGTTGATCCGTGTTCGTTGTTGCTCTGGAGCGTTCTTGAAATCGGCGGGTATGGCTTGTCCCGTACCGTGATCTCTTTCCAAGTTCTCTGCAAACTCTCGCTTAATCGTCAGGCTGTCTTCAACCCAAAGTGCGTTGGCGACCTTCAGTTGGAACTGATCGACTTCCGTGGCGAGGGAATTGATTTGGTCGGCAACTTGATGGGCTTGCATGGAAAGCTTGCCGGCTGCGGCATGTTGATTCTTGCGGGTCAAGGAACTGGAATCCGCGTTCAATTTGGCCAATTGCTCGCGAAGCCTCTTCAGCTCAAGTCGAATCGAATTCGCTTTGGTGTCGTCTTGCGGTTGAATGATAGAAAGGAGTTTCGACAAATCGGACCGAACAGGTGCTAGGTTCCAGGGCAGGGTAGGGGACTCGCTCTGGGATTGTTTAGGCAATGCAATCGCGTCTCCGATCTCTTGGGCGGTTTCGGATCTGGCTCCTTCCAGTGCCATCAAGACCGCGGACTCGATCGAGAACGGGGAATAAAACTGGTTCCTCCCCTCGGACTTGTTCGCAAGGAGTTGGAACATCGCAAAGGCAAAGCGATTGTTTGCTTCGACAAAGAGATTCGAAGCAGGTGCGGAGCTAAAATCAATGTTCATACGTGAGGCAAGTAAAGGTGATTCTGACAAGGCGGCCGCGATCGCGGTTCCTGCAAGGATTCCAAACTGTCGGCGAGAAATGTTGGATATCGATCGTCGGAATTGAGAACGCATGATGTACCTGGCTTGTTCCTTTGAAAACCGTGGGATGATTCGCATTTGGCAGCTTCAGCAGAACATTCAAGTCTTAGAAGCTACCAAATGGACGAACGCATGAGTGTTCAGTTCCCAAAAAACACAAGCCACGAAAGGATTTCTGCGGTTGCTTTGGTTGCTCGGAGCACGCGGACAGATCGCATGAAAGGGAGCAGGGGCTTGCCCGCGTGGACAGACCCTTGCGTAGAACCTAGTGGGCATTGCACCGAACGAGCGACTATTCGATATCGAAACGAGGGATGGCGATGACTTTGCTAGGATTCGAGTCATCTGATTCACTCGCCCCCTCGGCTGCAGGAGTATGGTTTGGTCGTAGGTTGGCCCCATTCGGATCTAACGGCTCGGCGTGAACTAACGCAAAGTAACACTTTCCCTTTTGAGGCGAATCAAGCTCGGGGACTTGTAGTCGAATCGCCACAACCTTATCGATGGTTAACTCCACTGCTGTATCGATAAAGTGACTGCGTAGTTTCTTCAGCATGGTTGGAGGGATAGGCTCCCCCTCGGAATGAGAATCGATAAGTCTAAATTCGATCCCTATGTGATCTTCGGGGCGGATCACGGCTCGCACATCCACGCGGACCCCTTCGAACCTTACTTCATCCGGGCTAGAAACGTTTTGCCCCGTGCCGGATGGCATTCCGGAAACCTGGGTTCCGATCATTGCCGTTGCCGAAGAACCGTTCTCGACAGCAAACCTGGGTGCCATCAATCGCGAAGTGCGCGTCTGACGCGAAACGAACTGAATGATACTGTTCGCTTGCAAGCGATCAAGGATTCCCATGCTCAACCTCGACGACTCCATCTCGGTATTCGCCCAAGTCAAACCTTCCAGCGATAATTCATCGGGACCACAAAAAATGTCTACAGAACAGTGGAGTACTTTGAATCCGAATTCGCGTTAACGCGCCAGCTGGTTACTGATCCGTTGATGATTGGTTTCGGAGGTTGTCGCCGTGAACTGGCCATGAAGCAGGGAGAACTC